>DASZOE010000220.1:0-6367 GCA_035550945.1 Acidimicrobiales bacterium | reverse complement strand
ATCCCCCACCGGTCAAGGCCAACCCCTCCCCTTCGCTCCCTGATCGACCCCCTGGCGCGGAGCGGAGGGCGGACTCGGTTGCCATCATGTGGGGGTGGGCACGGCGATCCGCAGGCGGACGGACGCCCGGTACGGGCGCTCGGTCCTCCGGGCCGCCGCCGACCCCCGGTTCGTGGTGGACGACTACGAGCCCGTGTCGCTCCGCCTGCACCGGGAGGGTCGGTTGGAGGCCAAAGTGGAGGCCGCCCTCGCCGAGCTCGAGGACTGCCGCGCCTGTCCCCGCGACTGCGGCGTGAACCGGACCGCCGGGGACACCGGCTCCTGCAACACGGGGCGCCACGCGGTGGTCTCCAGCGCCTTCCCGCACTTCGGAGAGGAGGACTGCCTCCGGGGGTGGAACGGCTCAGGGACGATCTTCTTCGGTCTCTGCAATCTGCGCTGCGTCTTCTGCCAGAACTGGGACATCTCCCAGAAGCACAGTGGGCAGGAGTGCTCGGCCGGGGACATCGCCGCCCTCATGCTGCGCCTGCAGGACGCCGGCTGCCACAACGTCAACTTCGTCACGCCGGAGCACGTGGTTCCCCAGATGGTCGAGGCCATCGCCGCCGCGCTGCCGCGGGGGCTGCGGGTGCCCGTCGTCTACAACACCAGCGCCTACGACTCGGTGCGGTCCCTCCGGCTCATGGAGGGTCTGGTGGACATCTACATGCCCGACTTCAAGTTCTGGGAGCCGGGGACCGCTCGCCGCCTCGCCCGGGCCGCCGACTACCCCGAGCGGGCGCGGGAGGCCGTGGCCGAGATGCACCGCCAGGTGGGCGCCCTCCGGGTGGGCCCCGACGGGCTGGCCCGCACCGGGCTCATCGTGCGCCACCTGGTGATGCCGGGACAGGAGGAGGAAGCAGCCGCCATCTTCGAATGGCTCGCCTCCGCGCTGTCCCCCGACACCTACGTCAACGTCATGGGGCAGTACCGGCCCGAGTACAAGGTCGACGGCGACCGCTACGGCGACATCAACCGCCGGGCCCGGGCGAACGAGATGGAGGCCGCCTACGCCGCAGCTCGACGGGCGGGCCTGTGGCGCCTCGACGAGCGGGTGCTGCCATGGTGAGGGAGCCGCGCCGCTGAGCCGGCGACGAGCTCCGAGGGGTGCCATCGTCGACACGGCAGGCGCCTGGCCCGGGCGGGCCGGTGACCCCTTCGCCGACTGGATCAACGCCGTCGACCGTGACGTCGCTCCGCGAGCGCCCGGGTCGCGACGTCAGCGTCATGGGGAGCGCGCAGCTCGTGCGGTCGTTGCGCGGAGCGGGCGCGCTAGCGGGGCGCGGCCCTCGGGGCGTCGGTATCTGGCTCGCCGCCGGGCGCTCTGTATAGGAGATAGGACCTGACACGCAGTCGACCCGCACGTCACCCGCCACAGGAGCTGGTGCCACGAAGTGCCACCGGTCTCTCTGGAGAACGACGACAGAGGCGCATTTGCAGCAGATGAGGTAGGTGGGGGAAGTCTGCTTCGACCGGCGGCGTACCCGCACGGACGTCGGCTTCACCCGTTCAACCGGACAGGAGGTCGGTATGGCAGCCGGCACGGAGGAGCGACAACAGCGGACGGTGGAGCCGGACGGGCGGGACCGTCCCGCCCCCGCCGACGTCGTGGCTCGGCAAACCGCCTCGCAGGAGTACGAGTACGCCGACGACGGCGGCGCGCAGACGGAAGCGATGTCGAAGACGCTGGGCGCGGCGTGGGATTTCGCCGAGAGCCGGGGCCGCCCGGCGGCGTTCTACTTCCTCCCCGCGTCCGAGCCGATCGGGAGCGAGAGCGTGCGGGAGCTCGGGAGGTGCATCCGGGAGAACCTTCCGCCCGACAGGGGGAAGAGGGAGGGGTTCGAGCTCGACCTCGTGGTCGACTCGCAGGGGGGTGACATCCACGCCGCCTATCACCTCGTCTCGTTCCTCTACGACAACACCGCCAAGTTCTACGCGTGCGTCCCCCGGTACGCGCGCAGCGCGGCAACTCTCCTTTGCATCGCCGCGGACAGCATCTGCTTGGACGAGCTGGCCGTCGTGGGGCCGCTCGACGCCCAGATCTACGCCGGGTGGAACGACGGCCGGCAGGAGTACCGGTCAGCCCTGACCCCTTTCAAGAGCCTGGAGAAGATTCGCGACTTCTCCCTGTTGACCTTGGAGAAGGCGGCCGCCCGCCTCTACGACTTCGACGTGACGGACAGCGAGCTGCTGCTCAAGTCGGCGATCGACTTCGTCAGGGCCACCACTGGTCCGATGCTCGAGAAGATGGAGTCCGAACGGCTCGGCGAGTACAGCCAGGCGCTGCTGGTCGGGGAGGCGTACGGGCAACGACTGTTCCGCCGCAACCCTCGCACCAACGTGAAGAAGAGGCCTCAAGAGATCGTCCGGGCGCTCGTTCACGACTACCCTTCTCACGAGTTCATCATCGACCTGTTCGAGCTGAACGAGCTGGGCCTGTACGCCGAGCGGTTCACGGAGGAGCAGGCGACGTTCGCCCGGATGCTGGTCGGGACGGATGCCGTCAACCCGCAGTCTTCGGGCCGGTCGTCTCATCCTGGTGAAGCGGGCCGGGTGATGGAGCGACTGGTCATCTACGTCGACCCGTTCGAGAAGCACAAGGATCGGGACGCGTGGCTCGATGGCGAGGACGTCGGGGCCGCGATCAGAGGAGAGAAGGAGCGGAAGAAGGCGGCCCGGTCGCCGAACCCCTGGCGCCGCGACGTGAGCCCCATGTACTACGCCCGCTCGGCGGGCCGGCCGATCTACCGCCGGTCCGGCTGATCCGAGCTCGGGAACGCACGGAACGACCCCGATGCCTTCCGATGTGATCGGCCAGCTTCTCGACATCGCCGTGGGAGCAGCCGCTCTGCTCACCGTGGTGCTCGTCGTGGTGCTCTGGGTACGGGCGAGCATGCGGGCGCGCCGCCCGCAGATCAGCATCGACGAGATCGAGAACCGCGCGGGCCGCGAGGATCTGGAGACGTTCCGGGGCGCGTGGACCGCCGAGCTCCGGTGGAAGTTCTTGGAGTCGGTCAGGACGGTGCAGGACTGGGTCCGCGCCGAGTACAGCGGCGAGCAGGACCACGACGCCGCCGACCCGCTCGGCCTGGAGCATCGGGCGTCGGTGCGCAACTCGACGAAGGCACGCCAGGACGAAGCGCTGCAGCGGTTGATGACCTCACTGCAAGGCGGCACCGCCCGGGAGATCGCGGTGCCGTTGCAGATCATCACCGAGCTCGTGGCGACGCCCCGTGGCAGCCTGGTCACCGCCACCCTTCGCCAGCGGGCCAAAGCAGGGCGAGATCAACTGGGCATCTCGGTCGAGATCACCGATCTCAGCGGCTCGCTCCGTTCTCGTCACACGTTCTGGGAGCACGAGTGGCAGAGCGCCGGCGACGACCCGGCGGCAGAGCCGCGCCACGCCGTCGACGAGATCCTCGAGGCGGCTGCACTGTGGATCGCGGTGGAGTCGGCCGCCACCTTCCTCAGACCGAGGCGTCTGTGGGTCCGGCGGAAACGGCGGAGCGGCCTGGTCGACAACCTGCTCGGCCTGGTCTACCAGGCCGCCCACGCGTGGGGCGACCGCGGGAAGGAGTTCCAGGAGATGGCGGTGGAGAAGTTCGAAGCGTCGGTGCGGGCCTATCCCCACGACCACCACCCCTACATGAACCTCGGTCTCACCCTCATGGACCTCGCCGTCGCGGACGCCGACGGCCAGCCGAACGAGGACTACCTGCGACGATCGATGTCGGCGTACACCCAGAGCATCGCGGTGGCACGGCGTAGCCGGAAGCTGCGGCGGCGGAAGGAACAAGCGTTTGTCGTCCACAGGCTCGAGGAAGCCCTCGCTTCCGTGCAGCTCTACTCCCAGGACCGGGGGACCCGGGACCAGGCGCTGCGCTGGATCGAGCGCGACGCTCGGGAGATCGAGAGGGACCGCCGCCATCTGCAGCGGTACACCTACCGGTTCGAACCGGCCTCGATCTACAACGTGGCCTGCATGTGGGCGCGGGCGGCGCAGGTGCGCGACAACCCCACGTGGCGGGAGCGGGCGCTGAAACTCCTCGGAGTGGCGCTCATCAAGGACCCCGAGAGCCACCTGTGGAAACAGGCCCTGAGCGACGATGACCTGCGCGTCCTCGGCGACTCGGACCAGCGGGCTGCCTTCGAACAGCGGTTGCGGAAGGCGATGGGCCCCTCCGGAGCCGGCGACCGGCCGGCCGTCCGCAGTGCGGCGAAGCTCGAGCGGATCGTCGAAGCCGCGATGGGCGACGTCGGCCGCCAGGCGAGCAGTCGCCACAGCGGCGGACGGGCGTCCGCCAAGGCCGGGCCTCGTCCGAGGCCGTCGGGCGGTCGTGACGCACGCCAGCGGCAACCGACGCCGGACGCCGAGGGAGGCTGAGCCGGGCGGCGGCGTCCGACCGCCGTCGTACCGGTGCCGCGGCCGTGCCAAAGGGTCGCCCCGCCCAGTGACGACTTCGGAGGAGCTCGCGTCATGGGCCGCGAGGTCGTGACCTACGTCGACTCTGGGTTCCAGGGTGTCGCCAGCTGGAAGTAGTTCCCGTCGGGGTCGGCGAAGGTGCACATCAGCATCCCGCCCCCCTCAGGCTCGTACGGCTCGGCGATGACTTCGGCGCCGAGGGCTCTGATGCGCTCGAATTCCCCTTTCACGTCGGGCGTGGAGAAGTTGAGCATGACGCGCCCTGGCTGCTGGCTCTTGCCCTTTACCTCGCTGTGAGGGCCAATGGCCAGGCTGCCATCCCCGGCGCGGAAGCCGAACCAACCGTTTGCCTCGTCGCTCCAGTCGCGATTCGGGTCGCCCAGAACCTTGGCGTAGAAGTCCGCCAGCGCCCTCGAGTCCTCCGAACCCAGCATGATGTTGTTCAAGTTCAACGGCATGACTCCTCCCGGGGCTTCTCTTGACTTCGACGATCTCCTGGTCGGACGTCGCAGGGAAGCGGACATCACTGGGGACCACGGACCACGCTAGGCCGGCGGACCGGACCTGGCCATGGCGACGACCGATCGAGCCGTCGCTGTCGAGTGCCGGATTGAAGATCGTGACCTCGACCCCACAGCGCGTGTACCGGCGCGCCCCCGGATCTGCGGGAAGATGCAGCCAAGATGGGTCTTCCGGTACGCACGCGGCTGGCCGTCCTGGCCGGCCGGGCCGTGTCCGAGGCCTCACGGCGGCTCGGAACGGGCGAGGGGTCGGCCATCGGCGGGCGCGTCACCCTGGCCGTCGACTCTCGGGCCCTCGAGCTCCTCGCCGCCGGGCGGCGCGTCGGGCTGGTGTCGGGGACGAACGGGAAGACCACGACCACCCGCCTGCTGGCCGCGGCCCTGGCCACCGCCGGAGACGTCAGCACCAACTCGGCGGGGGCCAACCTCCTGTCGGGCATCGTCGGCACGCTGTCCTCGCCCGAGGCCGGCTCCTACGCCGCCCTGGAGGTGGACGAGGGTCTGCTGCCCAAGGCCGTCGACGCCGTCCACCCCGCGGTGGTGGCGCTCCTGAACCTGAGCCGCGACCAGCTCGACCGCATCGGCGAGGTCCGCCTGCACGCCGAGTCGTGGCGACGGACTCTCGCCGGCGCGCCGTCCGTCGCCGTGGTGGCCAACGCCGACGATCCCCTCGTGGCGTGGGCCGCAGGAGGCAGCGACCGGGTGACCTGGGTGGCGACGGGCCAGCGCTGGCGGCAGGACGCGGCCGCCTGTCCGAGGTGCGGCGGGCGCATCCAATGGGACAGCCCCGGCCGGCGCGGCCCGAACGCGGTGGACGGCGGTTGGCAGTGCTCGAAGTGCGGTTTCGCCCGCAGCCGGCCCGACCTGTGGCCGGAGGGCGACGACCTCGTCCTGGCCGACGGCCGGCGCGTCCCGGTCCGGCTCCAGCTCCCGGGCTGGTTCAACCGGGCCAACGCGGCGATGGCCGCCGCCGCGGCCAGCACCCTGGGCGTGGACCCCGACGTGGGGGTGGCGGCGATGGCCGACGTCGGCACCGTGGCCGGGCGCTACTCGGTGGCCGACGTGGACGGCGTGAAGGTGCGCCTCCTCCTGGCCAAGAACCCGGCCGGGTGGGCGGAGACCCTCGACCTCATCCGTCCCGCTCCCCTTCCGGTGGTGGTGGGCATCAACGCCCGCATCGCCGACGGCCGCGACCCGTCGTGGCTCTGGGACGTCCCGTTCGAGCGCCTCCGCGGCCGCCTGGTGATCGCCACCGGCGAGCGAGGCCGGGACCTGGCCGTGCGCCTGGCCTACGGCGACGTCGAGCACCGCTTCGTCCCCGGCTACCGCGATGCGGTGCGCGCCGCGGGCGGGCCCGAGATCGACCTCGCCGCCAACTACACCT
>DASZOE010000219.1:0-1714 GCA_035550945.1 Acidimicrobiales bacterium | reverse complement strand
CTCCCGTCCCCCGCCCGACCACGACGCCCCCGACGAGGAACGAAGGGTCGAGCCCGGCGCCGGCCATCGCGGTGGCGAGCATGGCCGTGGTGGTGGTCTTGCCGTGGGTCCCGGCCACCGCGATCGTGCGCCGGGTGGCGGCCAGGGCGGCGAGGGTCTCGGCTCGCCGCAGCACCGGGATGTCCCTCGCGCCGGCGGCCACCACCTCGGGGTTGTCCGGAGGGATCGCGGTGGACACGGTGACCACCTCGGCGTCGCCGACGTGGGCGGCGTCGTGGCCGACCGCGACGTCCACCCCCAGGCCGCGCAGCCGGTCGACGGCGGCCGAGGGGACGGCGTCGCTGCCGGAGACGGTGTGGCCCATGGTCGCCAGCACCTCGGCGATGGCGCTCATGCCCGCGCCCCCGATCCCGACCACGTGGATGCGCCGGGGGCGGCCGAGATCGAGGCCGCCGGCCTGCGTGGCCCGAACGCCGTGGCCGGCCTGCGTGGCCCGAACGCCGTGGCCGGCCTGCGTGGCCCGAACGCCATGGCCGGCCTGCGTGGCCCGAGCGCCATGGCCCGGCTCACCGGCCACCGCGGGCGTGCTCCTCTACGAGGGCGGCGACGGCCTCGGCCGCGTCCCGCCGGGCGAACCCGGAGGCGGCCCGGCTCATGCGCTCGAGGGTGTCGGGGTCCGCCAGCAGGGCGTCGACCTCGTCGGCAAGGCGGTCGCCGTCGAGCTCGGCGTCGGGCACCAGCACCGCCGCCCCGGCGGCGACCAGGTGACGGGCGTTGGCCGTCTGGTGGTCTCCTGGCGCTCCGGGGAGGGGCACCAGCACCGAAGGGAGGCCGACCACGGCGAGCTCGGCCACGGTCGTGGCGCCGGCCCGGCACACGGCGAGGTCGGCGGCGGCCAGCACCAGGTCCATGCGGTCCTCGTACTCGATGGGCGCATAGACGAGCGCGGCGTCGGAGAGGTCGGGCGCCGACTCGTCGACGAGGGTCCAGTCCCGCCGGCCCACGACGTGGCGGAGGGCGAGGTCGGCCCGGCCGGCCCACCGCCGGAGGGCGGCGACCACCGCCAGGTTGATGCGCCGGGCACCCAGCGACCCCCCGAAGGCGGCGACCACCCGCCGGTCGGCGGGCAGGCCCAGGGCGGCTCGGGCCTCGTCCCGGTCACCCCGGCGGTCGATGGCCAGGATCTCGGAGCGGACGGGGTTGCCGGTGACGCGGGCGCGGGGCAGGTCGGTGCCGGGAAAGGACACCGCCGCGGCCCGGGCGAAGCGGGCCAGCGTGCGGTTGGCCGCCCCGGGAACCGCGTTCTGCTCGCACACCACGAGGGGCACGCGCAGGGCCACCGCGGCGAAGGCGCACGGGACGCTGGCGTAGCCGCCGAGGGCCACGACGACGGCCGGGCGGCGGCGGGCGACCAGGGCCACCCCGGCGGCCATCGCCGCGGCAAGGCCCGCGGCGGCGACCACGCTGGTCCGCGAGACGCGGCGCTCGATGCCCCGGCCCGGGAGCAGCGTCACCCCGAACCCGGCCTCGGGTACCAGGCGGGCCTCGATTCCGATGCGGCTCCCGACCCAGTGCACCGAGGCGGACGGGTGGCCCCGGGCCACCAGGGCGCGGGCCACGGCCAGCCCGGGGAGGACGTGGCCGGCCGTCCCTCCCCCGGCGACGATGGCCCACGTCGTCGCTTGGCCTCCGCCCACCGGGCTCACGCCCGGCC
>DASZOE010000218.1:0-1796 GCA_035550945.1 Acidimicrobiales bacterium | reverse complement strand
GCCCCCCACCACCGGTGAGCGCCTCGTCCCCCGCTGGGTGTGGGACTCCGTCCCGCCCGAGAAGCGCCGCGGCTACGACATCGAGGTGATGATCAACGAGGTGATCGCCGAAGGCCGCCTGCCGAGCACGGCGCGGATCCTCCACGGCGTCACCCACCGCACGAAGCGGGTGAAGTGGGGCCGCCGCCATGGCTACCGGGAGACGTGGCGGATGTTCTGGCACCTGATCGGGCTTCCCACCTTCGGCGTCGTCCGCTGGCGGACCTACTGGTTCTACCTCCGACAGCTGACCGTCGAGGACTGAGCCGGGCCCGGTGCGAGGCGGGCTGATCCGGCGATCGCCAGGGAGCGCCGGGCGCCCCTTGGCTAGGGTTCCGGGCGTGCCGATCAGGATGGTCCTGGCCGAGGACAACTACCTCCTGCGCGAAGGCGTGAGCCGGCTGATCGAGGCCCAGCCCGAGCTCGAGCTGGTGGCGGTGTGCGAGGACTTCGACTCCCTCATCGCCGCGGTCGAGCCCCACAAGCCCGACGTCGTGCTCACCGACATCCGGATGCCGCCCACCGGGACCGACGAGGGGATCCGGGCCGCCGACCACGTCCGCCGCATGCTGCCCGACGCGGGCGTGGTCGTGCTCAGCCAGTACGCCGACCCCCAGTACGCCCTTGAGTTCCTGCAGAAAGGGTCGCGGGGCCGCGGCTACCTGCTGAAGGAGCGGGTGTCGGACCTCGAGCAGCTTCTCGTCGCCATCCAGGAGGTGGCCCGGGGCGGATCGGTCATCGACCCAAAGGTGATCGACGCGCTGGTGGCGGCTCGCTCGCGAACGCCGTCGCCGCTGCGGGACCTGACCGTGCGGGAGACGGAGGTCCTCTCCGAGATGGCCCAGGGCAAGAACAACGCCGCCATCGCCGCCTCGCTGGTGCTCTCCGAGCGGGCCGTCGAGAAGCACATCAACTCGCTGTTCTCGAAGCTGGGTCTGTCCGAGGAGCCCGACGTGAACCGCCGGGTGAAGGCGGTGCTGCTCTTCCTGTCCGAACGGCATGGGTGAGGGCCGCCCAGTGGGAGTGGCAGAAGGGGTGCTGGCACCCTGTTCTCGATCCTGACGGCCGTGGAAGGATGGCTCCCGGATGGATGCGCCGGCCGTCTCCGTCCTGATCGTCGACGATCAGGCTCCTTTTCGCAGGGCCGCCGCGGCCGTCGTCAAGGTGACCGGTGGGTTCGAGGTCGTGGCCGAGGCCGACTCCGGGGAGGAGGCCGTCGAGCTGGCCGGCACCCTGTCGCCCCAGATGGTCCTCATGGACATCAACATGGGCGGGATCAGCGGGATCGAGGCGACCAGGCGAATCACCGCCGGCGCTCCAGAGGTGGTGGTGGTCCTGCTCTCCACCTATCAGGCCGACGACCTGCCGGCCGACGCGGCCACCTCGGGCGCGGCCGCCTATGTCAACAAGGAGGAGTTCGGCCCACGGGTGCTCCAGGACGCCTGGGCCGGCCGCCACCGCGGAGGGTTGGCCTCGTAACGGTCGCCGTCATTCGGCGCGCAGCACCTCGGCGGGTCGGAGGCGCGCGGCACGGCGGGCCGGCGGAGCCGCCAGCCCGGTGGCGGCGACGAGGGCGGTGGGAACCGCCACCAGGATCACGCCCACGGCCACGGGAGGGACGTAGAGGAGGGGGGTCGCGTCCGCCACCCAGCGCCACGACCACCGCCCGGCGGCGATGCCGAGCGGGATCCCCAACCCGAGCGCCACCACTGCGACGGTCACGGACTGCCAGGCCACACAACTGGCCACCTGGAGGG
>DASZOE010000217.1:0-1971 GCA_035550945.1 Acidimicrobiales bacterium | reverse complement strand
CCCGACGACGCCCGCGGCCTGCTCCGGGCCGGTGCCGACAAGGTCGCGGTGAACACTGCGGCGGTGGCCCGGCCCGAGGTGGTCTCCGAGCTGGCCCGGGAGTTCGGGGCCCAGTGCGTGGTCGTGGCCATCGACGCCCGGCGGGTCCCGGGGGGCGCGTTCGAGGTGTTCACCCACGGGGGGCGCCGGGCTACAGGAATCGACGCGGTGGCGTGGGCCGCGGAGTGCGAACAGCGGGGCGCCGGTGAGATCCTCCTCACGTCGATGGACCGCGACGGGACCCGCGACGGCTACGACCTGGACCTCACCAGGGCCGTGTCGTCCGGCGTCGGAGTCCCGGTGATCGCCAGCGGGGGAGTGGGCTCGCTCGATCACTTGGCCGAGGGGGCCCTGGTCGGGCGGGCCGACGCCGTGCTGGCGGCGTCCATCTTCCACTTCGCCGAGCACACGATCCGGGATGCCAAGGAGCACCTTGCGTCCCGGGGCGTGGCCGTGAGGCCGGCTCGCGGCCCATGACGCGTCGCCGGGTCCTCGCCCTCGCCGGGCTGGTCGTCGGGGTGTGGGCCCTGGTCGCCGGGTGGAATCTGGTCTTTGGCGCGCTCCACATCCGGGAGGGGAAGCAGGCGATCGACGCGGCCCGGGCCACGTCCTCGGTGGCCGAGCTGATCGAGGCCCGGCCCGTCGCCGATCTGCAGCGGGCGCACAGCCGCCTGCGGGCTGCGCACCGCCGGCTCACGTCGCCGACGCTCGCGCCCGTGCGCGTCCTCCCCGTCGTCGGGCGACAGCTCCGTGCCCTGTCCGCGCTCTCGGGCTCGGTGGCGACGGTGGCCGACGCCGGGGCGACGGCCGTGACCCGGGCACGGAGCGCCGTCGAGCGGGGAACGGTCACCGGCCCGCAGAGGGCGGCGGCGGCCCGGGAGCTGGCGGACGTGGCCGCCGACACGCTCGATCGCATCGACCGTCTCGATCTCGGCCCCAGCCGGGGCCTGGTCGGGCCCATCGCCCGGGCCCGGGCGGAGACGGTCGAGAAGCTGGACGGCGCGCGGACCGGCCTGCGCCGGGGCGCGGCCGGCGGCCGGGCCCTGGCCACTCTCCTCGAGGGACCGCGCCGCTACCTCGTCGCCGCCGCGAACAACGCTGAGATGCGGGCCGGTTCGGGGATGTTCCTGCAGCTCGGTCTGCTGGAGACGGGGAACGGGGCGCTGCGTCTCGAGGACGTCCGTACCGTCACCGCCTACGAGATCCCCCCCGGATCCGTCGCCGTCGAAGGCGACCTCGCCGACCGCTGGGGCTGGCTGCACCCGGCCGACGACTGGCGGCAACTCATGCTCTCCCCCCGGTTCGACGTCCAGGCGCCGCTGGCCGCCCGGATGTGGGAGGCGGGGGGACGGCCGCCGGTCGACGGTGTCCTCGTCCTCGACGCGGTGGCCTTCTCCGGCCTTCTGGAGGCCACCGGTCCGGTGGAGGTCGAGGGCCGGAGCATCAGCGCCAGCTCGGTCGTGCAGGAGCTCCTTCACGACCAGTACGTGCGGTACACAGTGGAGGAGCAAAGGCAGCGGCGGGAAGGGCTCGGCCAGCTGGCCCGTGCGACGTTCGACGCCCTGGAGCGCGGCGGTTGGTCGGTGACCGACCTGGCCCGTGGGATGCAGGCGGTCGTGGACGGCCGCCACGTCCTCGCCTGGGCGGCGCGTCCCGAGGAGCAAGCCGACTGGGTTGCCGCTGGCGTCCACGGTGCCCTCCAGGCGGACTCGCTGCTCGTGGCTCTGTCGAGCCGCACGGGTAACAAGCTCGACTACTTCCAACGGGTCACCAGCGACCTGGCGGTATCACGGACCGCCACCGAGAGCGTCGTGACCCTCCGTGTGACGCTCCGGAACGCGGTGCCGGCCGGGGCGCCACCGTCTTTCGTCACCGACTTCGAGGGTTCGGGCGCGGGGGAGGGCGGGTACCTGGCGATATTCGCGGTCAACG
>DASZOE010000216.1:0-2812 GCA_035550945.1 Acidimicrobiales bacterium | reverse complement strand
CTGCTAGGCAGGTCGCCCATGAGCGACGTCGCCGTTCCCATCGTCCCCCGGGAGGTGCTGTTCGGGAACCCCGAACGCACCAGCCCCCGCATCTCCCCCGACGGCAGCCGCCTGGCATGGCTCGCTCCCGACGAGGGGGTGCTCAACGTCTGGGTGGGGACGGTCGGCGGCACGGAGAGCAGGGTCGTCACCCGGGACCGCGACCGGGGCATCCGGTCGTTCTACTGGGCCCACGACCGTCGCCATCTGCTGTACGTCCAGGACAAGGGCGGCGACGAGAACTGGCGCCTGTACGACGTCGACCTGGAGACCGACGAGATCCGCGACCTCACCCCCTTCGAGGAGGTCCAGGCCAGGGTGGAGGAGCTCGACAAGCGCTTCCCCGACCACGTCCTCGTGGGCCTCAACCGGGACAACCCCGAGCTGCACGACGTGTACCGCCTGGACCTGCGCAGCGGCGAGCTCGAGAAGGTCACGGCCAACCCCGGCTTCGTCGCCCTCCTCGCCGACGCCGAGTGGAAGGTGCGGGCCGCCATCGCCCCCACGCCCGACGGCGGCCTGCACCTGATGGTGCGCGACAGCGAGGACGCCGAGTGGCGCCGCCTGCTCGAGGTGGGCCAGGAGGACGCGCTCAGCACCGAACCCGTGGACTTCACCCTGGACGGGACGGCGCTGTACGCCATCACGTCGCTCGGGGCCAACGCCGGGCGTCTCGTCCGCATCGACTGCGGCACCGGCGACATGGACGTGATCGCCGAGGACCCGACCTACGACGTCACCGCCGTCCGCCTCGACCCCGACACCCGCGAGCCCCAGGTGGTTGTCTTCCTGCGGGACCGGGCCGACTACCGGGTCCTCGACCCGGCGGTGGCGGACGACGTCGAAGCCCTCCTCGGACTGTCCCCGGGCGACCCCTTCCTCGTCGGCCACGACGACAGCGACGGGGTCTGGCTCGTGGCCTACACGCTCGACGACGGGCCCGTGCGCTTCTACGCGTGGGACCGCCAGCAGGGTCGGGCCACGTTCCTCTTCGAGCACCAGCCCGCCCTGGCGAAGTACCAGCTGGCCAAGATGGAGCCCTTCTCGTTCGCGGCCCGCGACGGGCTCACCATCCACGGCTACCTCACGTTCCCGCCCGGGCTCCCTGCCCACGAGCTGCCCACCGTGCTCAACGTCCACGGCGGACCTTGGGCCCGGGACGCCTGGGGCTTCGACCCCGAGGCCCAGTGGCTGGCCAACCGCGGCTACCTGTGCGTGCAGGTCAACTTCCGGGGCTCCACCGGCTACGGCAAGGCCTTCGTCAACGCCGGCGACAAGGAGTGGGGCGCCAAGATGCACGACGACCTGCTGGACGCGGTGCAGCACGTCGTCGACAAGGGGTGGGCCGACCGGGACCGGGTGGCGATCTACGGCGGCTCCTACGGCGGCTACGCGGCACTGGCCGGCGCCGCCTTCACCCCCGAGGTGTTCCGGTGCGCGGTCGACATCGTGGGCCCGTCGAACCTCAAGACGCTGATCGAGTCGATCCCGCCCTACTGGGCCCCGCTCGTCGCCCAGTTCCACACCCGGGTCGGGAACCCCGAGACCGAGGAGGGCCTCCTCTGGGAGCGCTCTCCGCTCTCGAAGGCGGAGCAGATCCGCATCCCCCTCCTCATCGCCCAGGGTGCCAACGACCCGCGGGTGAAGCAGGCCGAGTCGGAACAGATCGTGGCCGCCCTGCGCGAGCAGGGCATCGACCACGAGTACCTGCTCTACCCCGACGAGGGCCACGGCTTCGCCAAGCCCGAGAACCGCCTGGCCTTCTACGCCGCCGCCGAGCGCTTCCTCTCCCGCCACCTGGGCGGCCGGGCCGAGGACTGACGCTCCCTCGGTTCCGGCTGTGCCAAGGCGCGCCATGGCGCGCATGTCCACCGCCAGAACGGCTACGGGGGCCCGAGATCCACGCCCGCGTCGGTCAGGGCGTGCTCGATGGCGAGGCGGTCGGCGGGGCCCATCTCCTCGCGGGCGGCCTGGGGGACGGGGACGTCGAGCAGGTCGGCGGTGGTCACGAGGGCCTCGTCGTAGGCGTAGAGCTGGACCTCCCACTGGTCGTAGGGAAGGCTGGGCTCCTCGCTGAGGCGCTCGCGGATCTCCCGTAGGAGGCTGGTCATGCGGGCCAGGCGGTCGTCGTCCACCGCTGGAGTCAGTCGTAGCGGCGGTAGCTGCCGAACCGGGACTTGACGTTGGCCGGCGTGGTCCCGAAGGAGTGGGCCAGGTCGTCCCACGTGGCCCCCTCGCGCTCGAGGGCCTCGTCGACGAGGGCCCGGGTCAGGGCCTCGAGGTACTGCTGGGCGGCGATGGTGGCGGCGATGCGGGCGGTGGCCGGGTTGTCGTTGTCGGCGATCTGGTCCAGCAGCGACCGCAGGGCGACGAAGGACTCACCAGAGGTGTCGATGGGCATCGGGCGCATCGTAGGGCACCAGTCAGCGGCGGCCGGTAGCGTCGGGGCCCTGTCCCCCGACGCCCTCGACGAGCTGGTCGCCGGCGTCGACGTGGCCACCGCGGAGGTCCGGGTGGTCTGCGCCGACGGGGCCGGCGCGGTGGTGGCCGAGGGCCGGGCCCGGCTGCCGGCCCCCGAGCGGCCCCGGCCCGGCTGGTCGGAGCAGGAGCCCGCCGCCTGGTGGCCGGCCGTGGCGTCCGCCCTGCGGGACGCCACCGACGCCCTCGGGCCGCGGGCCCGCGCCCTCGTGGCGGTGGCCGTCTCGGCGACGTCGGGGACGGTCGTCGTGGTCGACGACGAGGGGTCGCCGATCGGGCCCGCCCTCCTGTACGA
>DASZOE010000215.1:0-2711 GCA_035550945.1 Acidimicrobiales bacterium | reverse complement strand
CATCGGGCGCGAGGTCGACGAAGGCGCGCCGACGGACCTCGGGCAGCGACCGCTCCGGCCCGTACAGGAAGCACGGCAGGTCGAGGCGGGCCGCGGCCCATTCGCCGAAGCGGTCACGGGCCGCCACCGCGTCGGCCGTCGGCGCGCCGGCGAGGGGGACGAAGGGCACCACGTCGAGGGCGCCGATCCGGGGGTGCACGCCGACGTGGGTCTGCAGGTCGATTCGATGGACGGCCTCGGTGGCGACCGCCCTCACCGCCTCCTCGAGGTCCCCGGCACCGGCGAGGGTCAGCACGGCCCGGTTGTGGTGGGGGTCGGTGTGGACGTCCAGCAGAAAGGCCCCGGCCGCGGCGGCGACGGCGTCGACCACCTCACGCCTCCGCCCCTCGCTGACGTTGACCACGCACTCCAGCACGGCTCTCGTCTTCTACGCTCCCACGGATGCCGGCCAGCGCGGGGACCTCTTGCATGTAGGCCTGGCGCTGCCCCATTTCGACTTCTCCGTGCCCGGCGAGGACCCTCTTCCCTGGGCCACCCTCGCGGGCTGGGCCCGGCGGGCCGAGGACCTCGGCTTCGAGTCCGTCTGGGTGGCCGACCACCTCTTCCTCGACCTCCGTCGCTACGGCGGGCCGCCCGGCGTGCACGGCTCCTACGACTCCCTGGTGACGCTGGCCGCCCTCGCCCGGCTCACCCGGCGGGTGCGCCTGGGGCCGCTCGTGCTGTGCACCCCGCTGCGTCCGGTGACGGTGCTGGCCAAGGCCCTGGCCACCTTGGACGTGGTGGCGGGAGGCCGCCTCGTCGTCGGGATGGGCGCGGGCTGGTACGAGCCCGAGCTGGCCGCCGCGGGCCTGGCCCTGGAGCCCCCGGGTGCCCGGCTGGCCCGCCTCGAGGAGGCCTGCGAGGTGCTGAGGGGCATGTTCGGCGGCGGGCCCTACACCTTCGCCGGAGCGCACGTGCGGGCCGTGGAGGCCCGGTGCCGGCCTCGGCCCGTACAGCGCCCTCACCCGCCGATCTGGATCGGCGGTAGGGGTGACCGCCTCCTGGGCGTTGTGGCCCGTCGGGGCGACGGCTGGAACACGGCGTGGAGGGCGACACCCGACGCCTACCGTGGGCGCCTGGGGGCGCTGGACGCGGCCTGCGACGCCGCGGGCCGCGACCCGGCCACCGTCACTCGCTCGCTGGGCCTCTACGCCCTGGTGGGCGAGGACCGGCGCGACCTCGGGCGCCGCTTCGACCGCCTGTGCCGGCTCAGCCCGCCGGGCGTGATGGATGGGTGGTCACTGCGGGAGTGGCGAGAGGGCCGGCTGGTCGGGACCGTCGACGAGGTGCGCGAGCAGGCGGCCGCCTGGGCCGCGCTCGGTGTGGACACGCTGATCGTGAGCGTCGGGCCCCTGCCCTTCAGCGTGACCGTGGCCGACGATGTGGCCCTGGCGGCGGCTAGCCTCGTGGGTGATGAATCTCGGACCCACTGAACTGCTCATCATCCTCGGGATCGTCCTCCTGCTGTTCGGCGCCACCCGCCTCCCGAAGCTGGCCAAGTCGCTGGGTCAGGCTTCCAGCGAGTTCAAGAAGGGGTTGAACGAGGGAGGCGACGACGACAAGGCCGGCACCACGCCCGACCCGGACGAAAAGGTCACCATGACCAAGGCCGAGCTCGACGCGCTGCTCGCCGACCGCGAGGCGAAGGCTCGCCGGGACGCCCCACCGCCCATCGCGTAGAGACCGGGAACCCGGCACCGCCTCGCGGTCGTTCGCGATGGCAGGCAGTGGGGTTCCCACCTGGGAGGAGATTGCCCGTGACCACGGGCGGTTCCTCTACACCGTGGCCTACCGCCTCACTGGGAACGACGACGATGCGCAGGACCTCGTCCAGGAGGTGCTGCTGCGAGTTCGAAAGGGTCTCCGGACGTACGAGCCGGGGAACCTGGAGGGGTGGTTGAGCCGTATCACGACGAACGCATTCCTCGACGACATGCGCCGACGTCGCCGGCGGCCGGCCGAGGTCCTGCCCGAGGAGCCCGACCGGGTCACGCCGCCCTCGCCGGGTGCCGACGTCGCCCTCGAGTCCTCGGCGCTGCCCTCCGACGTCCAGGAGGCACTCCGCCGCCTCCCGCCCGACTACCGGACCGCGGTCGTCCTCTGCGACGTGGTAGGCCTCTCCTACGAGGAGATCGGTGCCACCCTCGACATCCCCATAGGGACCGTCCGCAGTCGCATCCATCGAGGCCGGGCCCAGCTCCGGGCCGCGCTCTCGTGACCGGCGGGCAGGCGTGGTCGGGCCCCGGCCCCCAGGCCGACGGCCATCTCGGCCATGCCCTCAGCGCGCTGCTCGACGGCGAGCTGACGGCGAGGGCCGCCGAGGCGGCTCACGTCCACCTCGCCGCGTGCCGGGCCTGTTCCGACGAGCTGGCCGCCGTCGGCGAGGCGCGGTCGTGGCTCCGCGCCCTCCCGCCCGTGGAGCCGCCCGGCGACTTCTACGGGCGGCTGGCGGCGGGCGGCGACCCTCGGGGGCTCTCGCTCCCGCGGAGGCGCGCCGGCGTCGCCCTGCTGGCCGCCAGCGCGGCGGCCTGGCTCGCCTTGCTGGGCCTGGTCCCGCCGCATGAGCCGGCCACCGCCCCGTCGGTGCCCCGGCTGGTCGAGGCTCACGCCACCGCGGTCGGCACCGGCGACCCCGTGAGCCGGCTGGTGTCGGCCGGCGTCCCCGTGTCCTT
>DASZOE010000214.1:0-7602 GCA_035550945.1 Acidimicrobiales bacterium | reverse complement strand
GGACTCGACGACGACCACGGCCTCGGCGAGGGCGGCGATGACCCGGTTGCGCACCGGGAACCGCCAGGCCTCGGGCCTGGCCCCGAGGGGGGCCTCCGAGAGCAGCAGGCCCCGCTCCCCCACCTCGGCCCAGAGGCGGCTGTGGCGCCGGGGGTAGACGACATCGAGGCCCGAGCCCACCACGGCCACGGGAGGCGCCCCGTGGCCCTCGAGAGCCCCGGCGTGGGCGGCGCCGTCGACGCCCAGGGCCAGCCCGGAAACCACGACCACCCCCGCAGCCGCCAGGTCGCGACCGAGCTCCCGGGCGACGTCGGCGCCGTAGCGGCTGCACTGGCGGGTGCCGACGATCGCCACCCGGCGGGCGGACAGGATCGCCGGGTCGCCGCGCGAGAAGAGCACGGCCGGAGCCTCCTGGTCGTCGACGAGACCGGCCGGGTACCCGTCGGCGCCCCGCAGCAGCACCCGGGCCCCGGCGCGCCCTAGCGCCTGCCACCCGGCGCCGACATCGACCCCGTTCGCGGCCCGAGCCCACGCCGCGGCGACGCCCGACGGGTCGGGCCGGCACGCGGCGGCCACGCTCTCGACCGCGCCGGCCCGGCCCTCGACGACGGCCCGCCACGCCTCGGCCGGCTCCCACCGATCGAGCAGTGCGGCCAGCCGGGCCGGCCCCATGGCCGGGAGGGTTGTGAGCGCCGCGGCCCACGCCGCCGCCGGGAGGTCGGCCGCCGCGGACGTCGCCGCCGTTCGGGCGCTCATGCCGCCCGGCTCTCCTGGACCGCGACGAGGTCGGCGCGAAGGCCGAGGGCGAGGGCCACGTGCTCGTCGTCGAGCACGGCGGGACCGTCGGCCAGGTCGGCGACGGTGCGGGCGACCCGCCGCACCCGGTGCAGGCCGCGGGCGCTCAGGGCGCCGGTGCGCAGGCGGTGCTCGAGGAGGGCGTTGGCGGCGGGGGTGAGCGGCGCGATCTCGTCGAGCCGCTCCGCCGGGAGCTCGGCGTTGCACCGGACGTCCCGCGCCCGGGCCCGGGCCCGGGCCGCCTCGCCGCGCGCCGCGACGTCGGCGGTGGGCTCGCCCGACGCACCGTTCAGCAGCGCGCCCGGCTCCGGGCGGCCGACCATGACCCGCAGGTCGAAGCGGTCGAGCAGCGGTCCGGACAGGCGCCGGTGATAGCGGGCCCGGGCGAGGTCGCTGCAGCGGCACGATCCCCGGGGCCCGCCCTCGCCGCACGGACAGGGGTTGGTGGCGCCCACCAGGAGGAAGCGGGCGGGGAAGGTGACGCTGGCCTTGGCCCGGCACACCCGGACGACGCCTTCCTCGAGGGGCTGGCGGAGGGCGTCGAGGACCGACGAGGGGAACTCCCCCATCTCGTCGAGGAAGAGCACGCCGCCGTGGGCGAGGGAGACCTCGCCCGGCCGCATCCACGCGCTCCCGCCACCGATCAGCGAGACACTCGACGCGCCGTGGTGGGGAGCCCGGAACGGAGGCGCGGTGACGAGGGCGTCGGCCGGGAGGGGCCCGCCGGCAGCGGAGTGGATGCGGGTGGCGACGAGGGCGTCGGCACCCTCCAGCGGGGGGAGGAGCCCCGGGAGGCGCACGGCCAGCATGGTCTTGCCCGACCCCGGCGGACCGCAGAGCAGCAGGTGGTGGCCGCCGGCGGCGCACACCTCGAGGGCCGTGCGGCCGACGTGCTGGCCCCGGACGTCGGCCAGATCGGGGCCCGGCCGGACCGGCGCCCGACCCGCCGGCTTCGGGCCGTCGGGCCACGGCGCCTCGCCCCGCAGGCAGGCCAGGAGCTCGGTGAGGGTGGAGACCGCCCGGACGCGGTGCCGCCCGACGAGGACGGCCTCGGCGCCGCACTGCCGGGAGACCACGACGGTGGGGGCGGCGATCGCGTCCATCAGGGGCACCACGCCCGGGACTCGCCGTACCGATCCGTCGAGGCCGAGCTCGCCGAGCAGGGCGGTGCCCGCCACCGCCTCGGGAGCCAGCTCCCCGGCGGCGACGAGCAGGCCCACGGCGATGGGCAGGTCGAGCCCGGGGCCGCCCTTGCGGACGCCCGAGGGGGCGAGGTTGACGGTGACCCGCTTCAGGGGCCAGGCCAGCCCGCTCGACAGGAGGGCGGCCCGGACGCGGTCGCGCGACTCGCGGCACGCGGCGTCGGGCAGGCCCACGACGTTGAACCCGGGCAGCCCGTTGGACACGTGGACCTCGACCTCCACGGGGCGGCCCTCGACCCCGAGCAGGGTGGCGGAGGGGATGGCGGCGATCACGGCGGCTCCTCGGGACGCGACGTCCGTCGAAGAGGGCCGTGACGCCGGCCGCTCGAGCGCTCTCGACGCTATCCACGGGGTAGGACACTCCCGCCGCCACACCGCCGGGCGTCCTGGTGACCGAAGCGCCGATGGTCGACAGTCGCCGGTGAGCGGCCCCAGAAGGGAAGGGCCCAGAACGGGAAGGGCCCAGAACGGGAAGAGCCCAGAACGGGAAGGGCCCAGAACGGGAAGGCCGGACGCGACGAGTGCGATACTCGCGCCATGGGCTTCAACCCCTTCCGACCGCAGCGCCGCCGGTCGTCGGACTACGCGTTCGTCGCCGCCGCCTTCGTCGTCACTGCCGCCCTGGTGGCGTGGGCCGTCCGGTGAAGGTCGCCATCGCCTCCGACCACGCCGGCTACCGCCTGAAGACGGTGGTGGCCGAGTGGCTGTCCGAGAACGGCCACGAGGTCCTCGACCTGGGGACCGACTCCGAGGAGTCCGTCGACTACCCACCCTTCTGCGCCGCCGCCGCTCGAGCGGTGGTGAACGGCGAGGCCGAGCGGGGCGTGGTCATCGGCGGCAGCGGCCAGGGGGAGGCCATCTCCGCCAACAAGGTGCACGGCGCCCGGGCCGCTCTCTGCCACGACGAGTGGACCGCCCGCCTGTCCCGCCAGCACAACGACGCCAACGTGCTCTCCCTCGGCGCCCGCCAGCTCGCCGACCACTTCGCCTGCACGATCCTCGAGGTCTTCCTCACCACCGAGTTCGAGGGTGGCCGCCACCAGGACCGCCTGGAGAAGGTCCGCGACATCGAGGGCCAGGAGTGCGAGGGCTGACCGCTCCGGCCTAGAACGCCCCCTGCAGCACCTCGATCCGGCCGTCGAGGACGGACGCCACGTCGAAGCGGATCTCGCGCGCCGCCAACGGGGAGTCCTCCAGCCAACGGGCCGCGAGCACCCGCAGGCGGGCCTGCTTCGTGCGGGTCACGGCCTCGACCGGGGCCCCGAAGGCGGTGGACGACCGGGTCTTCACCTCACAGAACACGACCGTCCGGCCCCGGCGGGCGACCAGGTCGAGCTCCCCCTGCCGGCACCGCCAGTTGCGGTCCACGACCGAGTAGCCGTTGGCCTCGTACCAGGCCGCCACCCGGTCCTCTCCCACGGCCCCCAGCTCGCGGCGCGTGGAGGTCACCAGGGACCCCTACTCCTCGCCCCGGATCTCCTCCACGTTCACGTCCTTGAACGTGACCACCCGCACCGACTTCACGAAGCGGGCCGGGCCGGGCCGGTAGATGTCCCATACCCAGGCGTCGCGGAGCTCGAGCTCGAGGTGGTCGCGGCGGCCGTCGTCGCCCGTGCGCATCTCGACCGAGTTGGCCAGGTAGAACCGGCGCTCGGTCTCGACCACATAGGCGAACAGGGGCAGGACGTCGCGGTACTCCTTGTAGAGCTGCAGCTCCATCTCGGTCTGGTACCGCTCGAGGTCCTCGGCGCTCATGGCTCCACTCTACGGGGCTCCGCGGGCCTCACGAACCGCCGCGCCCGGACAGGGCTCACCCGACGGTGCGCTTCTCCTTGACCTTGGCGGCCCGCCCCACCCGGTCACGGAGGTAGTAGAGCTTGGCCCGCCGCACGTCGCCCCTCGTGACCACCTCGATGGTGGCCAGCACCGGCGAATGGACGGGGAAGGTCCGCTCGACGCCCACGCCGAAGCTGACCTTGCGCACCGTGAAGGTCTCGCGCGCCCCACTCCCCTGGCGGCGGATGACGACGCCCTGGAAGACCTGCACCCGTCGGCGGCTGCCCTCGACGACGCGCACGTGCACCTTGACGGTGTCGCCGGGACCGAAGTCGGGGACGTCGTCACGCAGCGCGGCACGGTCGACGAGATCGGTGGGGTTCATGGCGCGTCAACTCCTGCCGGGTTCCGGGGAACTCCCAGGATAGGCCACCGGCGCCGGCCCCGCCGCCACCGCCGTCACCCGTCGGGCGCTCCCAACCCGAACTCGTCGAGCAGGCGGCGGTCGTCGTCGGACAGCCCCCCGCGCGCCGCCAGCAGGTCCGGGCGGCGGTCGAGGGTGTGGCGGAGAGCCTGGGCCCGCCGCCACCGGGCGACCCGCCCGTGGTCGCCCGAGCGCAGCACCTCCGGGACCTCCCATCCCCGGAAGTCGGCGGGCCGGGTGTAGTGCGGATACTCGAGGAGGCCGGTGGTGAAGGACTCGTCGCCGGCCGACGCCTCGTTGCCCATGACGCCCGGCACGAGGCGGGTCACGGCCTCCACCACGACGAAGGCGGCCGCCTCCCCGCCGGCCAGCACGTAGTCGCCGATGGAGAGCTCGTCGTCCACCAGGTGGTCGCGCACCCGGGCGTCGACGCCCTCGTAGCGCCCGCACAGCAGCGCGAAGCCGGGCCCGGCAGCCAGCTCCGCGGCCAGGCCCTGGTCGAAGCGCCGGCCTCCGGGCCCGAGCAGGAACAGGGGCCGCGGCGGGTCGGTGGCCTCCACCGCCCGGAAGATCGGCTCCGGGGCGAGGACCATGCCCGGCCCGCCGCCGAAGGGGGTGTCGTCGACCGAGCGATGCCGGTCGGTGGTGTGGTGGCGGAGGTCGTGGACGACCACCCGCACCACGCCCCGCTCCCGGGCACGGCCCAGCAGCCCCCCGGCGAGCGCGGGCTCGAGGATCTGGGGGAGCACGGTGAAGACGTGGATGTCCACGTCAGCGCCCGCGGGCGAGGGCGGAGCCATCAGAGGTCGAACAGGCCCGGCGGGGGGTCGATGACCACCGTCCCGTTCGCCAGGCGCTGGACCACGAACACCAGTGGCACGAGGTGGCCGCCCGGCAGGACGAGCAGGTCGGACGCGGGGTTCGCCTCCACCGCCTCCACGGCGCCGAAGCGCCGCCCGCTCGCGTCCACCACCTCGGCGCCGACCAGCTCGTGGACCCAGAGGGCGCCCTCCTCGGCGAGGGCCTCGGCCGAGAGCACCGTCCCCCGGAGCGCCTCGGCCTCGTTGCGGTCGGTGACGCCGGTGAAGGCGACGATCCAGCGGCCCTGGTGGGGCCGGGAGGCGACGACCTCGAGGGGGCCCCGGTCGCTCCCGAGCACGCTCCCCTCGGCGAGGCGCCGCTCCGGCCGGTTGCTCACCAGGTCGACCACGACCTCGCCCCGGATGCCGTGGGGCTTGACGACCCGGCCCACCTCGAGCTGGGGGGTCACCTCGTCATCGCCGAGGCACTAGTCGACGATGTCGACCTCGGCTTCGAGGCCCTCCCGGGCGCCCGCAGCCCGGACGACGGTTCGGATGGCCTGGGCCACGCGTCCCCGCCGGCCGATGACCCGCCCCATGTCGGCCGGGGCCACGTGCAGGCGGAGGGTGAGCCCGCCCCGGCTCTCCTCGGCCTCGACGACGACCGACTCGGCGTCGTCGACGATGGACTTGGCCAGGTACTCGAGGACGGCGCGGGGCGTGGCGCCCACGACCCGGTTGACGTCGAGGTCGTCGTCGTCGACCTCGTCGGCGTCGGTGACGGCGTCGACGTCGCTCAAGACGGCGATCCCTGAGTGGCCTGGGACCCCTGCGTGTACTGGTCCCAGGCGCCGGAGATCTTGAGCAGCTTCTGGACGGGCTCCGTGGGCTGGGCGCCCTTGCGCAGCCAGGCCACGGCCTTCTCGTTGTCGAGCTTGACCACCGACGGCTCGGCCCGGGGCTCGTACGTGCCGAGGGCCTCGATGAACCGCCCGTCGCGGGGCGAGCGGCCGTCGGCCACCACGACCCGGTAGGTCGGCTGCTTCTTCTTCCCCATGCGCATCAGGCGCAGCTTGACTGCCATGTCCTCTGGTTCCTCTGCTTCCTCTCGGGCCCGGTCACTGCAGGCCGGGGATGCTCAAGCCGGCGGCCCGGCCCTTGCCGCCCTTGCCCCGGGCGAGCAGCTTCATCATCTTCTGCATGTCCTTGAACTGCTTCAGGAGCTGGTTGACCTCGCTGGTGGTGGTTCCGCTCCCGTTCGCCACCCGGAGGCGGCGGGAGCCGTTCATGATCTCGGGGCTGCGCCGCTCCTGGGGCGTCATCGACCGGATGATCGCCTCGACCCTCGCGACCTCGCGATCGTCGATCTCGGCCTGGCGCAGCTCCTTGGGGATCCCGGGCAGCATACCGACGATCGACTGCAACGGCCCCATCTTCTTCACCTGCTGCATCTGCTCGAGGAAGTCCTCGAGGGTGAAGCGCCCCGACTGCAGCTTGGCCGCGGCCACCTCGGCCTGGTCGCGGTCGTAGGCCTCCTCGGCCTTCTCGATGAGGGTGAGGACGTCGCCCATGCCCAGGATCCGCGACGCCATGCGGTCGGGGTGGAAGGGCTCGAAGTCGGCCAGCTTCTCCCCCACCGAGGCGAAGGCGATGGGTCGCCCGATGACCTCCTTGACGGACAGCGCGGCACCACCGCGGGCGTCGCCGTCGAGCTTCGAGAGGATGACGCCGTCGATGGCGAGCACGGCGTGGAACGACTCGGCCACGTTCACCGCGTCCTGGCCGGTCATGGCGTCGACGACCAGGAAGGTGTAATCGGGGGCGACCGCGTCGGAGATCCGCCGGGCCTCGGCCATGAGCTCGTCGTCGACGTGCAGCCGGCCGGCGGTGTCGACCACCAGCACGTCCCGGCCCAGGCGGCGGGCCTCCTCTAGCCCGCTCGTGGCCACCGCCACCGGGTCGCCGGGCCGCCCGGGGTAGGTCGGCGAGTCCTGGGACCAGACCGGGACGCCCACCTGCCCACCCAGGATCCGGATCTGGTCGACGGCGGCCGGGCGCTGGAGGTCGGCGCCCACCAGCATCGGGTTGCGACCCTGCTGCTTGAACCAGCGGGCCAGCTTCCCCGCCGCGGTCGTCTTCCCGGAGCCCTGGAGGCCGGCCAGCAGCACGACCGTCGGCGGGCGGGACGCATAGGTGATCCGCAACGTCTCGCCCCCCAGGCTGGCGATCAGCTCCTGGTGGACGATCTTGATGACCTGCTGGGCGGGCGTGAGGCTGGTCGACAGGTCGGCGCCGAGGCAGTCCTCGCGGATGCGGGCGATCAGGCCCTTGACAACCTTGAAGTTGACGTCGGCCTCGAGCAGGGCGAGGCGGATCTCGCGCAGCACCTCGTCGACCTCGGACTCGCCCAGCCGGCCCCGGCCCCGCAGGCGGCGGAAGATGGTCTCGAAGCGGTCGGAGAGGGCGTCGAACATGTCGCAGCCAGGCTACCGGGGCGGCCACTGCGTTCGGCCACGCAGGCGGCACTGCGTTCGGCCACGCAGGCGGCACTGCGTTCGGCCACGCAGGCGGCACTGCGTTCGGCCACGCAGGCGGCACTGCGTTC
>DASZOE010000213.1:0-2409 GCA_035550945.1 Acidimicrobiales bacterium | reverse complement strand
CGACAGGACCGTGCAGCAGGAGCAGGTGGTCGACGACGAGCGTGATCGCCGGATCGAGCTGGAGCAGGAGCGCGAGCGCGAGCTCACCGCTCACACTGGTGACGATCCGACACGCCCTGACGGGTCAGATCGTCACCAGCTGCGGGGGGTCACCCGGCGCCGGTCGCCGTTCGGGCGTACTGGGTGAGGTAGAGCTCCCGGTAGAGCCCCTCCCGGCCCACCAGCTCTGCGTGGGTGCCCCGCTCGACGCTGCGACCGTCGTCGATCACCAGGATCTGGTCGGCCGCCTGGATGGTCGACAGCCGGTGGGCGATCACCAGCGACGTCCGCCCGGCCAGAGCCTCGGCCAGCGCTTGCTGGATGAGGAGCTCGGTCGCGGAGTCGAGGTGGGCGGTGGCCTCGTCGAGGATGACGATGGCCGGGCTCTTGAGCAGGACCCGGGCCAGGGCGAGCCGCTGCTTCTCGCCTCCGGACAGCCGGTAGCCGCGCTCGCCGACGACCGTCTCGTAGCCGTCGGGAAGACCGGCGATGAGGTCGTGGATGCGCGCCGCCCGGCAGGCGGCCACCAGCTCCTCGTCGGTGGCTTCCGGGCGGGCGTAGCGCAGGTTCACGGCGATGGTGTCGTGGAAGAGGTGGGGGTCCTGGGTGACCATGCCGATGGCGGCGTGCAGGCTCTCCGCCGTCAGATCACGCACGTCGTGGCCGTCGACCCGCACCGAGCCGGCAGTGACGTCGTAGAGGCGGGGCACCAGGTTGCAGAGCGTCGTCTTGCCCGCGCCCGTGGGACCGACCAGGGCCACCATCTGTCCGGGATCGACCCGGAAGGACACGCCCTTGAGGATCAGGCCGGACGGCTCCTCCGAGAGGGATGCGCCGGTGTCGGCCTCCAGCGAGGCGAGCGAGACGGTCGACGGGGCCGGGTAGCGGAACCAGACATCGTCGACGTCGATGGCGCCCTTGGGCTCATGCAGGTCGACGGCCCCGGCCGCGTCGTCGATGACGCGGGACGCGTCGAGGACCTCGAACACCCGCTCGAACGACACGAGGGCGGTCATCACGTCGACCTGGGCGTTGGTGAGCAGGGTGAGCGGCGAGTAGATCCGGGCCACGTAGACGGCGAGGGCGGTGAGGGTGCCGATGCTCAGTGCCCCGGAGATCACCAGGCGGGCCCCGAGCCAGTAGACGGCGACGGTGCCCACCGCGCCCAGGAGGCCGAGGGCGGCGAAGAACACTCGCCCGTAGAAGGCGGTCCGCACGCCGATGTCGCGGACGTTGCCCGCCTTCTGGGCGAAGTCGGCCGCCTCCCGGCTGGGCCGCCCGAACAGCTTCACGAGCAGCGCGCCGGACACGTTGAAGCGCTCGGCCATGGAGGTGTTCATGTCGGCGTCGAGCTGGAACGACTGCTTGGTGAGGCGCTGCATCTTCCGCCCCACCCGCTTGGCCGGGACAAGGAAGGCGGGGACGACCACCAGCGCCAGCAGTGTCAGCCGCCATTCCAGGGTGATCATGACGGCGAGGGTCACGATCACGTTGAAGCTGTTCTGGACGATGCTGCCCAGCGTGCCCGTGAACGCCTGCTGGGCCCCGAGCACGTCGTTGTTCATGCGGCTGATGAGGGCCCCGGTCTGGGTGCGGCTGAAGAAGGCCAGGGGCATGCGCTGGACGTGGTCGTAGAGCGCGCAGCGCATGTCGAAGATGAGGCTCTCGCCGATGCGGGCCGCCCACCACCGCTGCACGACGTTGAGGGTGGCGTCGAGGAACGCGAGCGACAGGGCGAGGAGGGCGAGCAGGTTCAACCCGGCCAGGTCCCGCCGGGGGATGGCGTGGTGGTCGATGATGCTCCGGAACACCAGCGGGGGGAGGATCCCCACCACCGCGGCGGCGAGGATGCTGGCGAGGAAGCCGGCCAGCATCCACCGGTAGGGACGGGCGAAGGACCACACCCGCCGCACGATCCTGCGGTCGACGGACGCGCCGGTGAGGAGGTCGGGATCGCGCCAGAGCGCGCCGTGCCAGCCGTGGCCGAGTCCGGATCTCACCTCGCTCACGAGGGTACCGTTCACCGGTGGCCATGTTCGGGGCGTCCGCGGCCACGCCCGCCGGTGCGCTGGCGGCGTTGCCGGCGTCCATCCCGAGCCCGTCGCGCGGGGTGCTGCACCTCGGGCCCTTCCCGCTGCGGGCCTATGCCCTGTGCATCCTGCTCGGCATCTTCGCGGCCATCGCGGTCGCCGGCCGGCGGTGGGCGGCCCGGGGCGGTGAGCGGCGGACGATCGGCGACGTCGCCGTGTGGGCCGTCCCCGGAGGGTTGATCGGGGCCCGGCTCTACCACGTGGCGACCGACTACCAGCTGTACACCGACGACCCTCTCGGCGCCCTGCGCATCTGGGACGGGGGCCTCGGGATCTGGGG
>DASZOE010000212.1:0-5759 GCA_035550945.1 Acidimicrobiales bacterium | reverse complement strand
GACCTCGACGTCGTCTGTGGTGTCCAGCAGTCCGGCGAACAGCTCCAGGTCGGGGCCGGCCAGGGTGCCGTCCCGAGCGATCTCGGTGACGACCACGGCCGCCACGCCGGCGTCGCCGAGGCGGTCGAGGACGTCGTCGATGCCGCGGCCCGAGCCTTGGGTCCAACCCCGCACCGCGACCTCCCCGCCCCGCACGTCCAGGCCCACGGCGACGGCGTGGTCGGCGGCCAGCTCCCGGACCAGCGCCGGGTTCTCCACCGCCGCCGTCCCGAGCACCACCCTCGCCACCCCCGCGGAGATGAGGGCCTCGGCCGAGGCCTGGTCGCGGACGCCCCCGCCGGCCTGGACGGCGACGTCGGGGCCGACGGCCCGGGCGATGGCGGCCACCGCGTCGAGGTTCTCGGGCGTCCCCGTGCGCGCCGCGTCGAGGTCGACGACGTGGATCCACCGCACGCCGGCGGCGGCGAAGGCCCGGGCCACGGTGACCGGGTCGGTGCCGTAGACCGTCTCCCGGCTGTAGTCCCCCTGCCAGAGGCGCACGCACCGGCCTCCGCGGAGGTCGATGGCCGGGTACAGGTCCAAGCCGGTCAGGCGGAGGAGCCGGCCGCAGCCGCGAAGTTGGCGAGCAGGCGGAGGCCGGCGGCGCTGGACTTCTCGGGGTGGAACTGCGTGGCCCACAGGTTGGCGCGCTGGACGGCGGCGACGACCGGCCCCCCGTACTCGCAGGTCGCCACCACCTCGGCCGTCGGCTCGGGCGCGAAGGAGTGCACGAAGTACACCCACGCGGGGTCGTCGAGGCCGGCGAACATCGGCGAGCCGGCGGTGCGGTCGAGCCGGTTCCACTGCATCTGCGGCCGCTTCACGCCGTCGGGCAGGCGCCGGACCTTGCCCCCGAGGACCCCCATCCCAGGCGTCTCCGGATCCTCCTCCGAGCCCTCGTAGAGCATCTGCATGCCGACGCAGATGCCGAGGAAGGGGACGCCCGCGTCGATGGCCTCCTGGGCCGGCCCCTCCAGCTCCGCCTCCCGCAGCGCCTCCATGCAGCGCCCGAAGGCGCCCACGCCGGGGAGCACGACCCCGTCGGCCGAGGCCACCAGGTCGGGATCGGCGGTGAGGCGGGCGTCCGCCCCGACCTTCTCCAGTGCCTTCTGGGCCGACCGCAGGTTGCCGATCCCGTAGTCCAGGACGGCGATCACGGCGCGCCCCTCTCGGCGATCACAGCGTCCCCTTGGTGGACGGGACCCCCGCGCCGTCGACGCGGACGGCGTCGCGCAAGGCCCGAGCCACGCCCTTGAACGACGCCTCGAGGATGTGGTGGGGGTTCTTGCCCCGGTGCATGACGAGGTGGAGGGTGAGGGCGGCGGAGGTGGTGAAGGCCCGCCAGAACTCCTCGGCCAGCTGGGGGTCGAAGGGTGGCGTGCCGAGGGGCTCGGACCCGGGCTCGACGTCGTAGTGGAGGTACGGGCGCCCCGACAGGTCGAGGGCCACGTCGACCAGGGCCTCGTCGAGAGGCAGGGCGATGGACGCGAAGCGGCGCACGCCGGCCTTGTCGCCCAGGGCCTCGGCCAGGCACTCGCCGAGGGCGATGCCCACGTCCTCGACGGTGTGGTGGGCGTCGACCTCGAGGTCTCCCCGGGCGCGAAGGGACAGGTCGAACCCACCGTGCTTGCCCAGCTGAGCCAGCATGTGGTCGAAGAACGGCAGGCCGGTGTCGACGGTGGCCTCGCCGGTTCCGTCGAGGCGGAGGTCGATGTCGATGGCCGTCTCCTTGGTGACCCGCGATCGGGCCGCGACCCGCGCCGCGGCCATCAGGAGAGCACCTCGGCGAGGGCGGCCAGGAACTCGTCGTCCTCCTCGGGCGTGCCCACCGTCACCCGCAGGCAGCCGGCCAGGCGGGGCCAGCTCGAGCAGTTGCGCACGAGCACCGAGCGGTCGACCAGGCCCTGCCAGACCTCTTCGCCGTGCCTGTGGCGCGGCCGCAGGAGCACGAAGTTGGCGCCCGAGGGCCAGACGTCGACGGGGAGCCGGCCCAGGGCGGCCACCATGCGCTCCCGCTCCCGGACGAGGGCGCCGACACGGGCCTCCATCTCGGACTCGAAGCGCAGGGCCAGGCGACCGGCCAGCTGCTTGGCCGCGTCGAGGTGGTAGGGCAGGGCGACGCGCTGGAGGCCGGCGACGACCTCGGGCGGCGCCAGGCAGTAGCCCAGGCGCAACCCGGCCAGGGCCCACGTCTTGGAGAAGGTGCGGACGACGACCAGGGATCGGCCGGGGGCCACGTCGTCAACCGCCGAGCGGGCCGAGAACTGCCCGTACGCCTCGTCGACGACGACGAGCCCGGGCGCGGCCTCCACTACGGCGGCGGTGTCCTCGGCCGAGTCGACGGTGCCGGTGGGGTTGTTCGGCGAGCACAGGAAGGTGATGGCCGGCCGCGACGCGTGCAGGACCCGGCGGACCTCCTCCAGGTCGAGGGCGAAGTCGGGGCGCCGCTCGCCCACCGCCACCTCGGCGCCGGTGATCCGGGCGATGTGGGAGTGCAGGGCGTAGGTCGGCTCGAAGACGGCGATGGTGCGGCCCCGGCCGCCGTAGGCCAGGCACAGGGCCTGGAGCACCTCGTTGGACCCGTTGCCGACGAACACCTCCTCGGGGCCGACCCCGTGCCGCTCGCCCAGAGCGGTCCGCAGGCCGGTGGCCTCGCGGTCGGGATAGCGGTGGAAGGGGACCGCGGCCAGCTCCTCGAGGAACGCATCGCGCCAGGCCCCGGGCGGCGGGTACGGCGACTCGTTGGTGTTGAGGCGGACGTCGACGGGCACCTGGGGGGAGTGGTAACCCTCGAGGTCGGCCAGGTCGTCGCGGACCGGGACGGAGGTCATGTCGGCTCGCGGGCCAGCGCCTGGCGCATGGTGACCGACGCGGCGTGGGCTGGGAGCCCCTCGGCCTCGGCGATGGCGGCCACGTGGGGGGCGACCCGGGCCAGGGCGGCCTCGTCGAGGGTGACGGCGTGGACGTTGCGGATGAAGTCGTCGACCCGCAGCCCACTGGCGAAGCGGGCCGAGCCGAACGTGGGCAGGACGTGGCTGGGGCCGGCCACGTAGTCGCCGACCGAGGCGGGGGTGAAGTTCCCGCAGAACACGGCCCCCGCGTGGCGCACCAGCGGGAGCAGCTCCTCGGCCCCCTCGCACATGAGCTCCAGGTGCTCGGGGGCGATGGCGTTGGCCACCGCCACCGCCTGCTCGGGACCGTCCACCACCGCCGCGTAGCCCCCGGAGGCCAGCGTGGACTCGAGGTCGGCCCGGCGGGGCGACTCGGCCACCAGGCGGGCGACGGCGGCGGTGACGGCGGCGGCCACGTCGTCGGACCAGGTCACCAGCCAGGCGAGCCCGTCGGGCCCGTGCTCCGCCTGCACCACCACGTCGATGGCCGCCAGGTCCACGGGGGCGGTCTCGTCGGCGACGACCACGACCTCGGAGGGGCCGGCGAAGCCGTTGGGGATGCTCACCAGGCCCGATCCCGCCACCTCCCGCTTGGCGATGGCCACGTAGACGTTGCCCGGGCCGACGATGACGTCGGTCGCCCGGACGGTCTCGGTGCCGTAGGCCATGGCCGCCACCGCCTGCGCTCCGCCGCAGCGGTACACCTCGTCGACGCCGGCCAGGGCGGCGGCCGCCAGCGTCGGCCCCGCGACCGTGCCGTCGGGGTCGGGGGGCACGCACAGCACCAGCTCGGGCACGCCGGCCACCCGGGCGGGGACGGCCGTCATGAGCACGGTCGAGGGGTAACGGGCCCGGCCCCCCGGGACGTACAGCCCGGCCCGGTCGACGGGCCGGCGCAGCTCGCGCACGCCGATGCCGTCCCGCTCGTGGCGGCTGTCGACCCGCACCTGCTCCCGGTGGAAGGCGGCGATGGAGTCGCGCGCCACCTCGAGGGCCGTGCGCAGGGCCTCGGGCGTGCGGTCGAGAGCGTCCTCCAGCGCCCGGGGAGGGACGCGGAGGTCGTCGACGCTGACGCCGTCGAAGCGGGCCGTGTACTCCCGGACGGCGGCGTCGCCCCGGTCGCGGACGGCGGCGAGGATCTGGCGGACGGCCTCCACCGGCCCCGGGCCCGCGGCCGCGGGGCGAGGGAGCCGGGAGCGCAGGTCCCCGCCTGCGCCCCGCAGATCGAGACGGGTCAGCACGGGGCGATGCTACCCGTCGACCTGCGCTCCCGGACCCTGATAGACCCGTCGGGATGGAGGCGCCGCACCGTCACGGGCCCGAGCTGTCGTCGATGGCCGCCACCGTCGAGGACGTGCGGCGGCGGGTGACGGCGATCGCCGAGCAGACCGCCGACACCGACGCCGACCGGGTGACGGGCGGTCGCAACAGCGTCAGCGTCTCCACCGAGCTCTTCGAGGCCGAGCGGGCCCTCCAGGAGGCCGCCCGCCGGCTGGGCAAGGTCACCGACGCCCTCCGCCGGGAAAGCCCCTGAAAAGGGCTCACGGCGCCCCGAGGGGGCGCCGTGAGCGGGCGGTTCGGGCGGCGGAACCCGTGTACCGCCAACGGGGCGCAGGTGGCGGGAACCTGGCCCCTCACCTCACCGTAACGCCGCCTGGCGCTGGCTTGTTCCCGCGCCGGACGGGCCCCCCGGCCGGTGCCGGGCCCCCGCCCGCGACGGTCGAGGCGGGGCAGTAGTCGGACAGGACGCAGTCGGGACACCGGGGACGGCGGGCCAGGCAGACCCGGCGCCCATGGAGGATCAGCCGCAGGCTCAGCCGGCCCCGCTCGGCCGCCGGCACCAGGGCGTTGAGGTCGGCCTCCGCCTTCTCCGGGTCGGTCTCGGCGGTGAGGCCCAGGCGGCGGGAGAGCCGCCCCACGTGGGTGTCCACGGGCAGCCCGGGGAGGCCGAACCCCACGCTGCGCACCACGTTGGCCGTCTTGCGCCCCACCCCCGGCAGGCGCACCAGGTCCTCCATGGTCGAGGGCACGTCACCCTCGTGGCGCTCCTCGAGGGCGGCGGCCATCGCCACCAGGCTGCGGGTCTTGGCCCGGAAGAAGCCGGTGGGGCGGATCATCCCCTCCACCTCGGCCGGGTCGGCGGCGGCCAGGTCGGCGGGGGTCGGGTAGGCGGCGAACAGGGTGGGCGTCACCGAGTTGACCCGCTCGTCGGTGGTCTGGGCCGAGAGGATCGTCGCCACCAGCAGCTGGAACGGCCCGTCGTGGACCAGGGCGCACAGTTCCGGCGCGTCGCCCGGGTACTCCTCGGCCAGGCGTGCCACCGTCTCCCTCGCCCGGCCCCGTGGCGTCCGCGGTCGGCCCATCGGCGGAGGATACGGCCGGCCGACGTGGCACGAAGGCCGCAGTACCCTCGGCGGGCGACCGCACGACGGGGTCCACCCGCCTGGAGGAAGCCACGTGGCCCGGCTCGAGATCAAGCACGAGATGGGCCCGGGGGACATCGACGCCGTCTCCGAGCTGCTCGCCGTGGCCGAGGAGGTGGACGGCCACGCGCCGCTGGGCGAGCACAAGTGGCTCGATCTGGTCCAGGGCGGGCGGGAGGGCTTCGCCGGCCTGGTCGCCTGGGAGGCGGGCCACGACCACCCCGTCGGCTACGCCCAGCTCACCCGGGAGACCCGGGGGGCGAAGCCCAGCTGGGCCCTCGAGTTCGTCGTCGACCCCCACCACCGCACGACCAACCCCGACATCGCCCCCTCGCTGGTGAGGACGGCCCTGGACGTGGTGCAGGGCGAAGGAGGAGGGCACGTCCACCTGTGGGTGCCCAAGCCC
>DASZOE010000211.1:0-2442 GCA_035550945.1 Acidimicrobiales bacterium | reverse complement strand
CCACCAGGCCGGCGGGCGTGGCGCCCGAGGCCAGGGCCCGGGCCGACGCCGGCGTCCCCCTGGTGGTGATGACGTACTACAACCTGGTCTTCCGGGCCGGTCACCGCCGCTTCGCCCGGTCGCTGGCCGAGGCCGGCGTGGGCGGAGCCATCCTGCCCGACCTCCCCCTGGAGGAGTTGGGCGACTGGAGCCGGGCGGCCGACGACGCCGGCGTGGCCACGATCCTGCTCGCCGCCCCCACCACGCCCGACGATCGGCTGGCCGCCATCTGCGCCCGGTCGCGGGGCTGGGTCTACGGCGTGGGCCTGCTCGGCGTCACCGGCGAGCGAGACGCCCTGGCCGCGTCTGCCGCGGCGATGGGCCGCCGGCTCAAGTCCGTCACCGACCTCCCCGTGCTGATCGGGGTGGGCGTCTCCACGCCCGAGCAGGCGGCCGAGGCGGCCGCCGAGTCGGACGGCGTCATCGTGGGATCGGCGCTCGTCCGCCGCCTCCTCGACGGCGCCGGGCCCGACGGGGCGGCCGCTTTCGTCGCCGGCCTGCGGGCCGCTCTCGACGCCGGTGTGGCGCACCGCACGGGTCCCGCCTGAACCCTTCCTTCACCTGGGTGTAACCGATCGTCCCGCGTTCCGGTCGGAAGACAACCTCGAGCCGGAGGCGAGTGTGGGGCGTGCTGTGCTCTTCCCAGGTCAGGGGACCCAGGTGCCGCGGATGGGCGAGCCCTGGCGCGCCCATCCGGCCTGGGAGATCGTCGAGCGGGCCGAAGCCGCCGTGGGCGAGCCCCTCGCCGACCTCCTTCTCGAAGCGGGGGAGGACCGCCTGGCCCGCACCCGCGAGGCCCAGCTGGCGGTGATGCTCGTCTCGCTCATGGCGTGGGAGGCGATCCGGGGCTCGGTCGGCGATCCCGTCGCCGTCGCCGGGCATTCCCTGGGCCAGGTGACCTCGCTGGTGGCTGCCGGTGCCCTCTCCCTGGAGGACGGGGTCCGCCTGGCCGCCCGCCGGGCCGAGCTCACCCAGACAGCTGCCGACCGCACCGGCGGGCGCATGGCGGCCCTGGTGGGTGCCAGCCTCGAGCAGGCGGAGGAGGCATGTCGGCCCGCCGACGGCGCCGAGCAGTCGTGCTGGGTCGCCAACGACAACGCCCCCCGGCAGGTCGTCGTCGGGGGCACCCCCGAGGGACTGGACGCCGCCGGGGAGCGGGCCCGGGAGCTCGGGGTGCGCCGCGTCCTCCCCCTGAACGTGGGCGGCGCCTTCCACACCCCGCTCATGGCCGACGCCCGTGCCGGGCTGGAGCCGGTCCTGGCCGAGACGGCCTTTGCCGCCCCCGCCTGGCCGGTCGTCTCCAACGTCGACGCCCGGCCCTACGAGGACGGCGACGGCTGGCGCGCCCGCCTGGCCGACCACCTCGTGCGTCCCGTGAGGTGGCGGGAGACGATGGAATCGCTGGTCGATCTGGGGGCGGAGTCGTTCCTCGAGGTCGGTCCTGGGGCGGTCCTGGAGGGCCTGGCCCGCCGCACCGTTCCCGGGCGTGAAGTTCGTGGCGTGGCTGTTCCCGACGACGTCCCCCCCCTCATGGAGGTTGCCTAGATGGATCTCGGCCAGGTGGAGAGTCACACTCTCGAGGCCGGCCCGGTCGTGTCCCACGGCGAACGCCTCGGCGTGCCCGAGCGGGTGATCATCGCCCCCACCAGCGGGCGCTTCCAGCCCGTTCCCGACGGGGCGGCCGACGGTGTCGACATCTCCGAGGAGCAGGTGATCGGCTACGTAGAGGGCCACGGCCAGTCCGTGCCCGTGTGCAGCCCCTTCGGCGGGCTGCTGATGGGCCTGATGGCCCACGCTGGGGAGCGCGTCCGCGAGGGCCAGCCCGTCGCCTGGATGCGGCTCGCCTGACCTCAACCCGGCCCGGGGGAGACCCGTGTCCTATGCTGACCCGATGAGGCAGGCCGGGCCCGCGCCGGCGGCGGCCAGCGATCCCCCTTCCACGCCGGCGCACCGCTTCCGTCCTGCACCGGGCGGTCCGGCGGCCATCGCCGGATGGGGGACCGCCATCCCCTCGCGCCGGGTCACCAACCACGACCTGGCCCAGCGGGTCGACACCAACGACGCCTGGATCGTGGAGCGCACGGGCATCCGGGAGCGGCGGGTGGCGGGGCCGGGGGAGACCACCGCCTCGATGGCCGTCGAGGCCGGTGCCGCGGCCATCGCGTCGGCCGGCATCACCCCCGCCGACATCGGGTGCTGCATCGTCGCCACCTGCACGCCCGAGCAGCCCATCCCCGCCACCGCCGCCTTCGTGCAGGACGGCCTCGGCCTGCGGTGCGGCGCCTTCGACCTCGACGCCGCCTGCGCCGGCTTCGTCTACGCCCTCGTGGTGGGAGCCGGCCTGCTGTCCACCGGCGGGCTCGGCGCCGTGCTCCTCGTCGGCTCCGAGACCCTCTCCCGGGT
>DASZOE010000210.1:0-1562 GCA_035550945.1 Acidimicrobiales bacterium | reverse complement strand
GGCGGCCGCCGCCAGTCGGGTCTCCCGCTCCTCGCGCTGGCGGGCGGCGGCGGCCCGGGCGGCGGCCTGCTGGCGGGCCCGGTCGCCCTCCTGCTCGGCGGTCGGCGGCGCCGGGCGGGCGGTCCCCTTCCGCTCGGCGATGTAGCGACCCTCCTTCACCGCGTCCCCGATGACCCGGCACATCAGCGAGCCGGACCGGATGGCGTCGTCGTTCCCGGGGATCACGTAGTCGATCACGTCGGGGTCGCAGTTGGTGTCGACCACGGCCACGATCGGCATCCCAAGCTTGTTGGCCTCGGTGACGGCGATGTGCTCCTTCTTGGTGTCGATCACGAAGATGGCGTCGGGCAGCCGGGAGAGGTTGCGGATGCCGCCGAGGTTGCGCTGGAGCTTCTCCAGCTCCCGACCGAGGATGAGGGCCTCCTTCTTGGGCATGGCCTCGAAGTCCCCGGACTCCTTCATGCGCTCGTACTCGGTCATCTTCTTGACCCGGGCGCTGATCGTCGAGAAGTTGGTCAGCATCCCGCCCAGCCACCGCTCGTTGACGTAGGGCATGCCCACCCGCCGGGCGTGGCCGGCGATGGCGTCCTGGGTCTGCTTCTTGGTGCCGACGAAGAGGATCGAGCCTCCCCCGGCGACCAGGTCGCGCACGAACGTGTAGGCCGTGTCGATGCGCTGCAGGGTCTGGTTCAGGTCGATGATGTAGATCCCGTTGCGCTCCCCGAAGATGAACCGCTTCATCTTCGGGTTCCAGCGCCGGGTCTGGTGGCCGAAGTGCATCCCGGCCTCCAGCAGCTGCTTCATGGTCACGACGGCCACTGCTTCTCCTCCCATCGGTTCGACTCGCCCGGCGCCGCGCTCGTGAAGAGCGACCGTGGGACTGGCGCGCAGGCGTGGCTCGCCCCCAACCAGGTGCCGGGGACGACGGGAGTCTAACGCCTGGCCGTACCGGGGCTCACCAGCCGGCCAGGGCGGTGAGGTCGTTCTCGGCCGTCTCCCGGGTGGCCACCAGCAGGACGCGGCCCGGCCCGGCGGCCACGCCGCTGACCCGGCCCGGCGGGTCGACCAGGCGGGCCGGCCGTCGGGGGCCGGCGACCAGCACCCGCCCGTCGTCCAACGGCAGGGCGTAAGCGCCCCCGGGTCCCGGCCCGGCAGGGCCGCCCCGGATGGCGGCGCCGTCGCTCGCGGCCTCCCAGCGCACCCGGCCGTCGGCGCCGTCGAGCAGCGCCATCCCGCCCAGGCGGTGGGCGACCAGGACGGTGCCCCCGCCGGCGTCGACGGGTGCCACCTCGGGCGAGCCCGCGCCCTGCAGCGGCGTCGCCCACCGCTCGGCGCCCGAGTCGAGGGCGAGGGCGTGGGCGGCGATGTCGCCCGCGACCACGACCGCCAGCTCGTCGCCGGCCACCGTGGCCAGGCCGGGCCCGCTCACGCCGCCCTCGGGCAGAGGGACGGCCCAGCGCTGGCGCCCGGTGGCGGGATCGACGGCGACGGCGCCGGCGCCGGCGCCGTGCTCCCCCTCCCACGTGGCCACCACGACGCCGTCGTCGCCCTCGGCCCGGCCG
>DASZOE010000209.1:0-15924 GCA_035550945.1 Acidimicrobiales bacterium | reverse complement strand
CACCGCCTCGCCGCCGAGGCGGCGGAGCGGGACCGAGCGCGCGCGGCCCGGCTCCTCGAGGCCAAACAGGCCGTCGAGCGGAGCCTGGCGCAGGCATCGCCGACGCTGGCCCAGGACCTCGATCGCCTCCTCGCTGCCGTCCCCGCCGCGCGCCGAGCTGGCAGGGGGGACGAGTCCAGCCCGAGTGGGGGAAACCGGTGAGGGGGACCCGAGGGCGGTGGACGGGAGCGGGCCTCGCTCTCCTCATCGTGGCCGCCGCGTGCGGGCCCGCCGAGCGCCAGGCCAGCGCCGGAGAGCTCGTAGCCCACTACGCCAGCTTCGAGATCGTGGCCGGACGCCCGCAGCGGGTCCTGGTCGGCCTCGAGTCCTCCGGCGCCGACCTCGTCGCCTTCGGGACGGTCCGCTTCTCGTTCTCCTACCTCGGGCGCCGCGACCGCCCCCTCCCCTCGCCGGGGCGCTGGTCGACTCGGCGGTGGGCTTCCCCCTGCGCCTCGAAGCGGGGGCGGCCGCCATCGGCCTCGTCGTGGCCACCGTGCTCGTCGGGTTCCCGAACCCGCCTAGGGAAGTGGCGGCGGCGGAGCGGCGGGAGGAGCCCGAGGGGGCCCTGGACCGCCTCGCCGGACGGGAGGCGCTGTCGGTCGCCGAGGCGTGGGGTCCGTTCGTCGTGGGGCTCAGCCTGCTGCCGCCCGCACCGGGGCCGGTCGAGGTGCGCCTGAAGGTGCTGGGCGTCGAAGCCGGCGACGCGCTGCGCGACGCCCGCGTCGTCGGACGCCTCGACGCCACGGGCCCCGGCTTCGAGACCGCGCTGCGCCCGTGCGGCACGGGCTGCTTCGCCGGACAAACGACGATCCCCGCCGAGGGTCGCTGGCGGATCGAGGCCACGGTGAGCTCGAACCGCGGCCGCATCAAGGTGGCCACCGAGGTCCCGCTCCCGGCGCCTCCCGCCGAGGGGGAGTTCGCCCGGGCCATCGACGCCATGCAGGCGCTCACCTCAGTGCAGATGGAGGAGCGCCTCCAGGCCAGTACGGACGGGCCGGTGGTCGTGTCCCAGTACCGCTACCGGGCGCCCGACGCCTTCGCCTTCGCCTTCGAGGTCAACGACTCCTCCCGGATCACCATCGGCGACAGGAACTACCGGCGCGAGGCTGAGAACGGAAGCTGGAAGGCAAGCGACGCAGGGGTTCCCTTCCGGTGGCCGGGCTCCTCGTTCCGCCAGTCCCGGGGGAGGGGAGTAGCGGTACGCATCCTCGGGACGGAGGAGGTGGACGGGGTGCCCTCGCGTGTCGTCGCCTTCGTGCGCCCCGACCTGCCGGCGTGGTTCCGCATCTCAGTGGGGGTCGAGGATGGCGCCTCCGACGGGAGGTCATGCTGGCCGAGGGCCATGTCATGGAGCACAGTTACTGGGACTTCAACGCTCCATTGAACCTACGGCCCCCGCTGTGAGGTCCGCGCTTTCATGGCCACTAGATGTCGCGAGGAGTACAACTACGATCACTTCGGACGGCACCATCTCGTCGAGGAGGTAGGCGGGTTCCTGGTCGGTAGAGGCGTCCGACCCGGTGCGGTCGCCCCCGATTTCGAGCTGCCGTCCGTCGGCGGCGACATCGTGCGGCTGGCCGACCTAGGAGACCGCCCCACGCTGCTGCACTTCGGCTCCTACACCTGACCGGTCTCGGTGGCCTCGGTCGAGCCACTCAAGCGCCTCCATGCTCGTTGGGGGGAGACCGTCCACTTCGTCGACGTGTTGGTGCGTCAGGTCCACCCCGGACCCGAAGTGCCGCCATACCGCAGCGAGGCGGAGAAGGTGGCCGACGCCGAGGCCTACCGCCGAATCGAGGGCATCCCCTGGACCGTCCTTGTGGATGACGTCGCCGGCACCGTCCACCAGGCCTATGGCGGGCTCACGAACCCGGCTTACCTCATCGGCACCGATGGGCGGGTCACCTTCTACGCGCCCACAACCGGCGCGCGCGTGCTCGACCGCGCCCTTCAAAAGCTCCTGGGTGCGGGCGGACGCGGAGTCGTCGCCGGGGGCAGGGACAGCGTCCCCCACCTCCTGGCCGCGTTCACGGATGGATGGCGCGCCATCGAGAGGGGCCTGCCCCAGAGCGCGGCCGAACTGTCATCGGCGGCTCCCGGAAGCGTCGCCTTGCTGCGGCTGGGTCGACGACTTCGCCCGGTGCTTGCTCCGCTGACCCGGCGAGCTGAGCTGCTGAGCCGACGGGGCAGGGTCGCCCTAGTGTCGGGGGTGATCGCCGTCCTTCTCCTGGTCGCTCGCCGACGCCCATGGCGTGGCGACGACAAGGAGCGACACGCCGAGAGGTTCCCGACCGTGTGCGGACGTGTATACCCGCACGGCCACCGACATGGAGGGAACCGCCGATCGACTTACACGCGGGATGATTAGCGCTTCCCCAAGTCCAGAGCCGGAAGTCGGCGGACCGTTTGGTGGGGCGCGCATCTCGCCGTCCCCGGAAGCAAGGCCGTAGCCTCGCTGCGCCGGAAGTGGCAACATCGCGGGGCGACGGGCAGGCCGGCGGTGGCCCCATCCGTGGCCCCCGGCAGGGTCAGGTCCGTGTAATCGCGGCGATCCCGTCGAGTCCGGTCAGCTTGTGCGGGTTACGGATGGCATAGATGCGGGCGATGCGACCGTTCTCGACGGCGAGGCTCACCGCGGTGTCGAGCTCACCGCCGACGTCGATCCGGAAGGCAGGCGACCCGTTGAGCCACACGGCCTTCGTTTCGAAGTCCCCTGAACGGGCAGCGCCGATCAGGAAGGCGGCCACTCGTTCCGCACCCTCGATCGGACGGCGAACGGCGGCGACCAAGCCGCCTCCGTCGGCAACGAGCACGACGTCGGGCGCGAGGACATCGAGAAGGCCTTGCAGGTCGCCGCGTCGGGCGGCGGCAACGAATCGGTCCACGGCCACCTGCTGCTCCGTCGCGCTGACCGGCATCCGCGGTCGCCGAGCCGCGACGTGGTCCCGAGCCCGGTGGGCGATCTGCCGGACGGCGGCGGGTGACTTCCCGACCGCTTCCGCGATCTCGTCGTAGGGGGTCTCGAAGACCTCGCGAAGCACGAACACGGCGCGCTCTGCCGGACCCAGGGTCTCGAGCACGGTGAGCATCGCGATCGACAGGCTCTCGGCGAGCTCGACGTCGGCGGCCACGTCGGGGCTCGTCAGCAGCGGCTCCGGCAGCCATTCGCCGACGTATTCCTCGCGCCGTCGCGCCAGCGACCGCAGTCGGTTCAGTGCCTGACGGGTGACGACGCGGACGAGGTAGGCCCGCGGGTCGCGGATCGCCGCGTGGTCGACGTCGGCCCACCGCAGCCACGTTTCCTGGACGACGTCCTCGGCGTCGGAGGCGGAGCCGAGCATCTCGTAGGCGACCGTGAACAGCAGGCCGCGGTGGCGCGCGAGCGGGTCCTCGCTCATGCCGAGGTGGCGTACACGGCCGAGGCCTGGGCCAGCGGCAGATTGCACGCCTGGGAGAACCCTTGGGCTTCAATCCCCAGTGCCATATTGCACCGCGTGTTCATGTTCGCGAAGGCGACGGAGGCGGTGAGCTCCACCATCGCCGGCGCACCGAGCTGCTCGAGCAGCCGGGCCGACAGGTCGTCGGTGACCCGCGGGGGCGTCTCGCTCATGGCCTCGGCGTACTCCATGACGTCACGCTCGAGCGACGTGAACACTGGCGACTCACGCCACCGGGGCACCTCGCTGGCCTTGGCCTCGTCGAGCCCCACGTTGTGGGCGTGGAAGTAGCCGAAGTCGAGGCACCACGAGCAGCCGACCAGCGCGGCGACCGCCATGTGTGCGAACGACTTCACGTTGGGGTCGAGCTGGTTCCACTTCTGGGCCTTGCGGCCGAACCCGGTGTAGCTGATGAGCACCGCCCGGTTGTGCCACATCACCTCGGCCGGCTCGGGGACGTCACCGAGCAGCTTTCGGCTGAAGCGCTTCACGAGGTACCCGTAGATGCCGGTGATCTCGGCCTTGGGAATCCGTGGTGTGCTGGACATCGATCCTCCTCCTGTCGATGCGATCGACATCAAGACACCGCCCGCCCGCCGTATGTGACAGTCACCGGGACCAACGTACGGCCGAAGTTGGGGAAGGCCCGCGGTCCCGCATGGTGAGGATCCCGTCCGGGGGCGAACGCCTTCGGCTGGCAGGCATCTCCCATTTCGCCCACCGCCACGGCGCCCGGTGAGGAGGGGACCGCGGTCTTCAGGGCGTTGGCGCCCCGGCGCAGCGGCGAGAAGAGCTGCCGGTGGGCGGTCGGTCGGCTTGGTGTTCCAGCAGGTTCGTCGTCATGTCAGGTGCCTCCTCTCGATCTCGGCGTCGATGTGTTCGACCACTGGCAGGAGGGGCTCATAGGAAGACGGCCGGCGGGCGTCGAGGACCACCAGGCACAGGTCGAACAGCGTCGTGATGTCGTCGATGGTGCGCTCTCGACCGAAGCGGTTGCGGAGCTGGATGGGCGCCACGTCCATGGCGACGCCTCCTCAGGCCGCCCGGCCCGGCTCCGCTTCGCGATCGGCGCCGGGGCGGGCGACGGCATGCAGCGCCTCGGTGACGGGCTCGAGGACGCTCCCGGGATCCAGGCGGAAGCCCGGTTGCGCCCGGCGATCTCCCGCAGGGAGCGGACCAGCGCGGCCAGAGCCTCGTCGGCCGAGGCGGCCAGGGGGGCCACTCGCACGATCCCGAGATGGGCCGAGCAGTGCGGGCAGCGGTCGGCCCGGGAGGGGCCGGCCGTGTAGAGCTGGAAGAGGAGGAACTCCCGCCCGCAGCGCTCACACGTCGCACCGATGCGCATGGCTCCGTGACCTCATCAGCTGACGGGGATGCGCCGAGGCCGCTCCGAGGCCGCCTTCGGCACCCGCACGGTCAGCACGCCCTCGTCCATGGAGGCGGCGACACCCTCTTCCTCCACGTCGCCGGGCAGGACCACCTCGTAGTGGAACCGCCCGACGGTGCGGGTTCGCCGGCGCAGGATGCCGACGCGCTCCCGCTCCTTGCGCTCGCCGGAGACGGTCAGGCGCCGGCCGGCCACCTCGACGGAGATGTCGTCGCGCTTGACCCCGGGCAGCTCGATCTCGACCAGGTAGGCGTCGTCGGTCTCCTCCAGGTCGGCCAGAGGGGTGAATCCGCTACGCAGTGAGGGCAGGTCGGTCCAGCGCTCCAGGTAACGAGCCAGGTGCTGGTTGAGCCGGTTGAGCTCGGCAAAGGGCTCCCACAGGGAAGCCTCGCTCTCGTCACGTCGGGAAGGAAGAGCCATTCCTTCTCACCTCCTTGTGATGGGATGTGTCTTTGCGGGGATGGCCGGCAGGCGGTCGCGGTCGTGGATCGTCGGCCGCCCGCCGGTCGTTGGGCTCAGGCCGCGCTGGCGGTGGCCTCGATGGCCTTGGCACCGCCGCCGGCGGTGATCTCCACCTTGCGGGCCTTCGCGGTCTCGGCCACGGGCACGGCGACGGTCAGCACGCCCTGGTCGTAGTTGGCCTCGATGTGGTCGACGTCGAGGCCCTCGCCCAGGAACAGCTGGCGGCTGAACGAGCCATGGGGCCGCTCGTTGGCCAGCCACTCCTGGCCCTCGGCCTGGGAGCGCGGCCGCTCGGCGCGCACCGTGAGCACGTTCTTCTCGACCGTCAGCTCGATGGAGGCCGGGTCCACGCCAGGCAGGTCGAGCTGCACCACGAAGCGCTCACCCTCCCGGTAGGCGTCCATGGGCATGACCGGCGTGCGGCCCTGCCCCCAGAACTGGGTGAGCCGGTCGATCTCGCGGAAGGGGTCGAACCGCATCAGCATCCACATCACCTCCTCTGCAACTAGATGAGGGAAACAAGGTTCTCGATTCGCCAAAATTGACACTCCTCGAGTCACGTTTATTCCAGATGGTGGAGGGACTCGTCCGGCGCTTGCCGGGGCCACGGGCGGGGACCGGGAACCCAACGTCTCTGGCAGATCATGAACGCCGGCTTCCACCCACTTCGGCTCGTGAGCGCCTACGAGGCCCGACCTTCGTCCGCGCCCTCCTGTACCGCCACCGCTAGACGACACCCGAGGAACGGCGGGAGACGGGGGCGTGGTGGGTGCGTGAGCTGGTCGGGGAGTACCGGCCGTCGCTCGCCCTCTGGGCTCGGGCCGTCTCCTCAGACGCCGTGGCGCACCCAGGCGTCGATTCCCGCGGCCACGAGTTGCACGGCGATGGCCGCCAGCAGCACCCCGACGACGCGGGTGAGGAGCTCGATCCCGGCCCTGCCCAAGATGCGCGCCAAGCCGGCGGCGCTGCGAAGGGCGACGTAGACCACGGCGAGGGCGGCCATGATGGCGGAGACGACGAGCATGGCCTCGCCGAAGTCATCAGCGCGCCGGATGTAGACCATCGTCGCGGCGATGGCCCCCGGGCCCGCGAGCAGCGGCGTGCCGAGCGGGACGAGCGCCGGGTTGCGAACATCGGCGCTGTGCCCCGTCCTCTGTGTGGACCCAAGGAGCTCGAGGGCGACGAGCACCAGCACCAGGCCCCCGGCCACCTGCAGGGCCTGCAACGAGATGCCGAGCAGCTGGAGGATCTGTTGGCCGAACGCGGCGAAAACGAGGATGACCGAGGCGGCCACGGCGGTGGCCTCGAGCGATGCCCTCCGTCGGCGTCCGGCGTCGTCGTCCTTGGTCAAGGCGAGGAACACGGGGACGTTGCCGACGGGGTCGAGGATCACGAGCATGGTGACGAAGGCCTCAGCGAAAAGCACGACCCCTCCGATGCCCGAGGCTCACGCCGAGGCCGCCGTCGCCGGGCGCACCTCGACAGTGCTCCCGGCACGGCGACCGCCGAAGCGCTCGGCCGCGCTGCCGCCTGTCAAGAACAGCTCGAAGAGGCGAAGCGGGGAGGCGCGGCGACGAGACCAGCCCGAGCTGGCGGGAGGGAAGGCCAACTCGCCGACGGCGACCTCGAAGGTGCGGCGGGATCGGATCTCCGAGCACGCTCTCGTCACCGGCCGCCACACGGGCGAGCCGCTCGGGAAGAAGTCCCTCGAGCGGAACTGGCTGCCCGGGCGTGACCGCCAGCTGACGTACGCAGAAGCCGACCGAGACGGTGTCGAAGGCGGGCACGGGGGCCAGGACGAGCGTCGCCTCGGGCGGACGGGAAGGGACCGCCGCTCACATGGGCAGATTTGATGACCGCCCAGTCGTCGCCGCCCGCCGAGGCGCGGCGGCTACCCGCCGCTACGCAGCCGAGACTTGAGCGCATCCACGGCGTCGTCAACCTTGGTCTTGGCCTCGTCGAGGATCTCTTTGCTCCTGGCCCGGGCTCGCTCGACGCTCAGCTTCTCGACGGCGTCATCGACTTTGGTCCTGGCCTCGTCGAGGATCTCCTTGATCCTGGCCCCGGCGCGGTCGATCTGGCCCTCGCGCTTGAGATGCTGGTCGTCGGTGAGGTCGCCGGCCGCCTCCTTGGCTCGGCCCTTCAGATCGTCAATCTCCTCGGCCATCGGCCTACCTCCTGGTTCGCGGGACCTGTCATCTGGTCCCAGACTGTCGTCACGTAACAGCAAATCACGTGTGCGGATCGTGCGGACCGCGAGATGACCCTGTCGGCCGGCCCTCTCGGACGGTCGGGAAGCGACGTCCTGCTTCCCGGTTACCGGACTGCGGTGCATCGCCTACACACCCTGACGGCTGTCAGGACGCCCACTCCGTTCCTGCTCCCACCAACGTGGCAGCAATCACATCTCGGTACGGCATCGACGCCGAGCTCCACGGGGCGCGCGCCGACGCGGCCGTCGTGGACGAACGCGGGGTCGAAAGCCAACCGAGCAAGTGACCACCCTGGCGGGGGCATAAGCACCGGCACGCATTCGTTCGATGGGGGTGGAGGCGCAAACGTCGGGTCGTCCGTTTGGAGGTGCGGTTCCGGCCTCCTGACGGGATACGCCGACTCGGGTCAGAACACGACGGACACGAGGGGATCCTTGGAGCCAGCGATCGTCGCCTGTTCGAGCTGTGGGGCGCGGAACAGGGTGCCCCCGGCGGCGTCGGGATCGCCGCGGTGCGGGCGATGCCACCAGCCAGTGCCGTGGGTCGTCGATGCCGCCGACGACACCTTCCACCAGGTCACCGACGCTGGGCGACTACCGGTGCTGGTCGACCTGTGGGCACCGTGGTGCGGGCCGTGCCGCCTGGTTGGCCCGGCTCTCGAGCAGTTGGCGGGCGAGATGGCTGGCCGGGTCAAGCTCGTGAAGGTCAACGTCGACAGAGCGCCTGGCGTGCAGACTCGCTTCGGCGTGCGCGGCGTCCCCACCCTCGTGCTACTGAGAGACGGGCGGGAGGTTGGTCGGAAGGTGGGCGCCGCCCCGCTCGGCGAGCTGCGCTCGTGGCTGGAGTCGACGATCGGCCAAGCCGACGTAGCTCGCAGCTGACGGTGACGGAAGCCGATTTTCGAGTTCGCGCTCGACAACTCCGGGAGAAGGGTGATCACCCCCGCGTTTCCCGGAGACGGGCTCTGCCCCCGGACGACCGGGCACTGGAGGTGAGCGGGCGCAACCCGTCCGCTCGGTGGACACGAAGGCGCCAGGCGGCCGGGCTTCTTACCGACCGGCAGCGATGGAGACCGACGCCAAGCAGCAGGCTCGTGGCTGTCTCTGCGCCCGCTGCTCCCCGAGCGCGATCAGGCCCAGGCCGGAGAGGAGGCGCAAGACGGGCCAGATCGGGTCGAGCAACCCCGTTCGGGCCGCAGCGGGATGGGCGTGGTGGGAGTTGTGGTAGCCGTGGCCCAGCAACAGGATGGCCAGCCAGGCCAAGTCGTACCCCGCGAAGTCGGGATGGGGCTTGCTCCCCGAGCGGTGGCCGGCGGTGTTGACCATCCCCATGATGCCGAGGTAGCAGACGAGGTGGAGGGCCAACGCAGTCCCCGTCTGAACCGGCCCGATGGCGACGAGCCAGAACGCGGAGATGAGGATGCGGACGGCGACGTGGAAGATCCCCGGCGCCGGGGACGAATCGGCCGGCAGCCGCCGCCCGGCGATGGCGAACAGGTAGGGGGTGCCGACGAGCACCAGGAGAGGGTGGCGCTGGAGGGGTGAGTGAGGATCGAGCTGCGTGTCGGCGTAGCGATGGTGCAGCCGATGGATCCCGGCCCACCGTTGGGGATGAACCCCGCCGTACACCTGCATGAAGCCGTCGAGAAACGATCCCAGCACCGGATGGATCCGAAAGGCCCGGTGGGCCAGGCAGCGGTGGCAGTAGATCTCGGTGACGAGGCAGGTGAGAATGCCCGAGACCAGGCCAACGAACACTCCGATCGGCACGCCGGAAATCTAGTGTGCCGCCCGGCGGCCGACCAGGGACGCTCGGCGTCCTCCGGGTGCCCTGAACATCCGGCGGCGAGCACGATCAGGCCTGGTCGCGTCCGCCGCAGATCCAGACGAACCGTGCGCCTCCTCGGCGCCTACCCTTGGTCGTTCGACTGCTTGGTCCACCGCGCGGAGGCGCGGCAGAGGGTCCGTGCAGGGCGGCCAGAAACGCCCTGAACTGGGATGCGCTCGCAGCAGGTCCGAGACGCTGTCCAAGAATGACCGATCGAGCAGCTGGGCTACGGACGGGCCAACGGGGCGCTCCTGCGGATCTCGCCTTCGGGGACGACCCGCGCGTGGTCGACTCCGCCACTGCGCCTGCTCGGGGGAGACGGATGGACGCTCCGCCGGCCCCGCTCGAGTGGGCTGACGGACTGGTTCGCCAACGCGCCTCGCTCATGCTCAAAACCTCCCGGGGCTCTGCGCCAGCTTTGCGGGCCGAGGGAGGCGGCTTCACGCTCGGTCTAGGAGCTGGTCGTCCCGCGGCATCGAGGACCACTTCAAGCCCGGTTTCGACGACTGAGCGTCCAGCCCATGTCGTCGACGGTCCCGTGGCTCCGTACCGGTCGCGATGTCGCGCATGTGGTCCTGGAGGAGCGACTGGGTTTCGGCCAGCGGCGGTTGGAGGAGATGGTCACCGAACCCGTCCATCCGACGGCGGCCCCGCTTCGAGACAGCGGCAAGCCTCGGCACCAATCGCACCTTGCACGTCACGTCGACGTGGCGGTACGTCACCCCGGCGGCCTGAGCGTAGCTCGGCAGGCGGCCCGCCGAGAAGGAGGACGCTCTCAGCGCGGCACGTAGCGGACCGTGTCGCAACCGAAGAAGCGCCAGCGCTCGGAGTTCGGACCGAGAAGGATTCCCTTCACACACGCCGGGGGACTGTCCGGCGTTAGCCCGGTCTCCTGAGTCGAGAAGTGCAGGACCATGTCAGCGTCGCGGTCCCGGGTGCGCTCGTCGAGCTCATAGCTGTCCTCTGGGTGACCGCGGCCGTGCGCCTCCGGCGCGCCGCCCCTCTCCTCCCACACGGCCGCCGCGGGGCCGAAGCGGACCGAGAGCGGATCGATGCGCGTTGCGTCGACAGGCAGCGGCAATCCGTACTGGCCAACGCCCGTCGTCAGCACGGCGGTCGGCGTCACGCCGCTGCTGCCAAGGTTGATGGGATTCTCGAGGCTGCCCGGCTTCACGTTGAGCGCCACCGGGATCACGCAGTCAACATCGAAGGAACTGACCCGACGGTTGTTGCTGGCGTTGGGGTCCGCGTCGTCGGGACGGGTCGGCAGGATCTCGGTGGTAAAGCTGAACGAGTGCGTTCCCGGCTGCTCGCAAGAGATAGTGAAACTGGACGAGACGTCCCGTCGCTCCCCTTTGCTGAGCGCAGGGACCGGCGCGTTCGTCGTGGGGCTGGCCTGGGCGCCCGCGCTGGCGGCCGCCGCAGTGCGCACGGCGGCATCCATCGGCGAGGACGGCCCGTGACTGGTCACCGCGGTGTCGATCGTGACCGGGTAGGTCTTCCCGATGAGCACCTGGGTCAGCGATTCCCGGGGGCGCGTCGCCAGGACTTCCAGATCGGCACGGGCCACCACCCGGGTGTCTTCCCGGGCGATGTCGTTGCCGGTGTTGGTGTCGGTCCCCGCCTGGTTCTCGACGCGACCCTCATTGCTGACGGTCACGGGACGACCGGCCTGATGCACGAGGTCAGCGGCCACGCGTGCGCTGAGCACGACGTCTCTCGTCTCCCCGACGCGGAGGTACCCCAGGTCACAGCTCACCGTCGCGCCTGAGAGTGAGCACGCCGAGCCGGGCTGCAACTGCAGGCCGGCGGGAAGGGTGTCGATCAGGCGAAGGGCCTGGGCGGGTTTGGAACCGTTGTTCGTCACGGAAAGCGTGTACGTCAAGCTCTCCCCCGCAACCGCGGGGTCGCGGTCGTCACTCTTCGAGACGGCAACGTCGGTCTTGCAGTCCGTGTCGGCGGGGAGCTGCCGGCAGAACTGGAGGACCGCGGGGCCGAGTTCGTAGACGCCGACATCACGGCCAGTCTCGAGATTGACGACGCGCAGGCTCCGCTGATCCGGAGCAAACGGGAAGGCGAAGGTTCCAGCCGCTTGGTCTGCGATCTGGAGATGCCCACCCCCGTTCGCGTCCGACTCGACGAAGACCCACGTCGGGTGCCAGGCCGGGAAGGACTGCACCACCGCGGAACGGTCGTTGGACACCTCCACCCGCAGCTGGGGCGGCGCGCCCACCCGTCCGGGCGGAGCTCCGAACACGACCTTGGCCGAGTCGAGGCGAGCGTCGTTCTGTCCTTGGAAGTGCAGGCCCACGACGGTGGACTTGTCGTTGCGGCGCAGGCTCGCCGCCGGATCCGGGGACGGGCTAGCGGAGTGGTGAGCCGCCGCTTGACTCGCGACCAGCGCGGAGACGGCCAGTCCGGCGGCGGCGAGCCGAACGACTCGATGGCGACGCCAACCGCGTGCTTGCTTGGCAGGCATGGCGTGGGCTCCTTTGCCTAACACTCGCGGGTGGCCAGATCGCACTGCCCGAAGTACCAACGGATGCGGCGGAGGTCGAGGCGACGCATGCGGGTGTTGTCGACCATGAGATCCTCGGCAGCGGGGTCGGACGTCGAGAACCTGGCTTCGGGGGGATAGTCGGCGCGGTCCGGATCGAACTCCTGGCACACATCGGGCGAGACCCCCACCGACGGTGCGTCGTCGCGGCACCTCTGGAGCGACTCGTACACGTTCGGGGTCTGGGGCTGCTCGAAGTAGCCGCCGTCGCAGCTGCCGTTGTTAGCGCCAGGCCGGTGCTTGCAGTACTCGTCCGCCAACCCGAAGGGGACGTGCCCGATCTCGTGGCGGACGACGTTGTGATCGCCCAGCTCAGCGGACAGCAGCCCGGCTCCGGGCCGGGCACAGTCGCGGAACGCTCTCGTGTGCAGGACCAGTGCCGCGTCGGCGAAGAGGTACGGCGTGTCGTCCAGGCCGGGAGGGCCTTCGAGCGTGCAGTTGGTGCCGTCGTACCCGCCGCTGTGGCCGGGGGCCGAGGAGATCCAGAAGTTGAAGTAATGCTGGTGGGACAGGAAGAGCTCGTAGCCGTAGAAGGCGTCTCTGATGACATTTCCTACGTCGCCGGCGAACCTCTGGAGGTCGGTGCCGTAGTCGGTTCGGTCCGGCACGAAGACGATGTCGGCGCGCTGGCTGACGTCGCCGGTGGTGACGATGGCGACCGGCCCGCCGTCCTCCCGTGGTCCTCCCACGTCGACGGCCCGCCAGCCGGTATCGGTGCTCGTCCCCCCGTACTTTGCCAGACACGTGTAGCGCAGTGTCGGCCCCGGCACCGGACCTGTCGTGTGTGAGGTCCGGTCCGCACCTGCGTGGGTGTGCACGGCGCCGCTCTCCACTCGGATTTCAATGTGGTCGGCGACCTGGGGGGTCAGGGCGCCGGTGAGGGACTCGGCGGTGATCGTGACCCGGTCCCCGGGCCTGGGCCAGACGGGCGAGTGCATGCAGCGGACATTGAGCCCCGTCGTCACCCGGAAGACGATGCGGACGTCTTCGTCGAAGTCGCCCCCCTTATCGTCGTCGCCGTCGTCTCCCTGCGCCTCCATCTCCAGATGGCAGGGACCGGAGACACTGCCGCGCACTTCGCACGGCTCCAGATCGACGTCCAGGCTGAGGTCCATCTCGCCGTCGACGGGATTGAGGTCGGCGTGCTCATCCTCGAATTTCAGGAGGCCGTCCTCGTCCCAGATCTCGATCTTGATCGGGATACTTGTCCGGTTGGCGTCGACAAGGGTCGAGAAGTGCCAGTTGGGCTCGAGGACGAGTTCATCGGCGTCGAGAGGCTCGGTCTCTGTCCTCTGGCCGTCTATGTGCACGATGGCGTACAACTCAGGGTCGTCGAACGGCCCGTCCATCCCTCCGCCGCCACTGTGATCCTCGAGGCGCAGGATGGTGAGACCCACGAGGATCTGGGGAGGCTGCTGTGCCGTCGCTGGGCCTGAACTGACTGACACCAGCGGCAAGAGCGCGGCCGCAAGCAGCACCGCCGCCCATCGCTTCCTTGCCGCCGGCCGCCGGGCACGCGCGCTGAGGGGCCGGTTCCCAAAAGGATTCGTCGCGTCAATGGATCCTTGCGCCACACCGGTCCCCTTCTCTCGGCACAGTGACCATGGAAAAAGAGCGAGCGGGATGCCCTCCCGATACACGTTCTTGGTCCGCCGGGGGTGGTTCGATCCGTCTCGTTCCGGCTGGCGTTCCTGCTAGGCACCGTCGGTGGAGTGGGTGGAGGCCTGGCGGAGCGTGATGCCCGGGTAGAGGTGGTGGGTGGAGCCGGCGGCTCGCGGTCGCCGTTGTCGCCGTCCTCGCCAGTGGCCGGTCCGCTCGCCGCCTTTGTTGTGCGGTGGAGAGACTCACGCTGCTTCCCGTCGGAACCAACGAACGGGACGACGGCCTGTTCCTGTGCGGTTCCTCGACGGCGCACGATGGCCGCCACGGAGATCGCCGCCAGGACGCCGAGAGCGGGCGAACGACGGCTGTCTGCTCGCCCATGCGGAAATGCCGTTCCTGGAGGCGAGCGTCGGCCACCCCGTTGACGCTCCCGAAACGCGCGACCGTGTCGTTACGGGTCTCGCCTCAGCACGGCGTAGCGCTCGCAGCGGCACACACTGAGCGGGCGCCGGCAGCGTGCTCGGAGCGACATGAGCGACGCGGGCGGGCCGTCCCGGAAGAGGATCTTCCGCCGGAACACGCCGACGGGCGCCGCTCCGGAGGCCGATGGACGTCATGATCCACGCCGACTGTGGCGGTGCAGCCCGGGGGCCTCCGCAACACCTCCCGTAGCGCCCGAAGCCTCTGCCTGATCAGTCCGCGACGGTATGCCGACTGGCGCCGGGAGTGGCGTCGAACTCTTGTCGCCGTAGTGGTCGACATCACGAATCCCCATCGACCCCGAGGCGTTGGAGCCGCTCGAGCTCGAGGCCGGCTCCGTAGCGGCGGAGATCGCAGGGAAGGTGCCGGGGGTCAGGGTGGTCAAGGCCTTCAACACCACCTTCGCCGGCACCCTGACGGAGGGCCAGGTGGGCGGCCAGGCGCTCGACGTCTTCCTCGCATCCGACGGTGAGGGCGCGGAGGGCGTCGTCAGCGAGCTCGTGCGTACGGGGGCCTGCGCCCGGTCGACGCAGGACCGTTGGCCCGGGCCCACGAATTGGAGGCACTCGGGTTCCTGCACATGCTCGTGCAGGAACCGCTCGGCAGTGGCTTCGCCAGCACGATCAAGGTCCTCTCGTGAGCGGGCAGCAGTGGACGGGCACGGTTGCCGCCGCCGGCCCCGACGTCCGTAGCGTGGGCGTGGGACACCCGCCGTCGGGCCCCCCTGCGGGATGTGCGCGACGTGCCCCGCCGGCTGCGCCGAGCACTGCGACACGGTGTTCGCCGAGGCCAATGGCGTCACGCCCCGACGCCCTCCCCATGGAGGCTTCGCCACCCACCTGGCCGTGTCGGGCGCGTGGTGCCTCTCCTAGACGAGGTGTCCGACGAGAAGGCCGCCCTCGTACAGCCCACCGCCGTCTGCTTCCATCGCTGACGCCCAACCTCGTCCTTGGCGGCGGGGTGTCGCCCCCGCGGCCCGGCCGGCCCGCCGTCACGCCCCGGGGGCCGGGGCCTGTCAGGTGGAGCGTCGGGCGGGGTCCCCTCTGACGTCGGCCGCCGAACAGCCTCGACGTCCCGGGTCCCGGCGGTAGCCGGGGGTGCGCGGCCGGGCCCGGTTTTCCCCGCCGCTGCGGCTCCCCGCCGGATCCGTACCCGTGCACCGAGTCCTGGCGTGAGGTCCGTCCGGGCAGCGGGCATCTCTTTGGGGGGAACCCCTTCGGCGCAGATCGACAGGCCCGCCGACGGAAGGGGCTCGCTCGTCGCGGCCGTACCGGAAGGGATCGGCCTCCCGGAACGCCCGAGCAGCGGCAAGGTTGCATGTCGCACGACGCACGCGGAGGTGCGCGAGAACGTGGCGACCAGGGGTGCACCGACCCAGCGTCAGCACCCTCCGCCCGGGGTCGGGCGATCGGGAATGTTGGGGTCGTCGATCTCGATGTGGACGTGCGGCCACGCCGGCTGGGCAGTCACCTTGTCGACCTGGGACTGGAACGGCAGCTTGCGGGCGTTCGGGGAGATCGGCGTCTGGCCCGCGGTCACGCGCGCGCCCACGCCCACCAGCAGCCCTTCGATGTGCAGGATCTTGACCTCCCAGCCCGGGTGGTCGTCGGGCTCGATGACGAGGAAGTTGTCGGTGTGGTCGCAGTACAGGACATAGGAACCGGCGGACCGCACCGTTCCGGTGACCGGCGAACGGATCTCGCTGGCCGGGTCGACGACCACGTCGGCCGCGCTGCGGGACCCGGTGTCCCGCCCTCGGGCCTCCAGGGTCAGCGTCGGGGCCGATCCGGGCAGGGGCTCGAGCTGGCGGGCACCGTCGAGGTTCGATTCGTGGAATCCGATGAGCTCCACCTGCGAGGAGGGGTGGCGAAGGGTGACGCCTCCCGCCGACGCGAACGGCGTCCACGCCTGCTGATGCAC
>DASZOE010000208.1:0-1662 GCA_035550945.1 Acidimicrobiales bacterium | reverse complement strand
CCGTACAGGCGGTGGGGTTGGCCGCGGCCAGGACGGCCCCGTCGTGGGAGGGCTGGACCCACCACACCAGGTGCACGACGGCGTCGGCCCCCGCGAACGTCTCCGAGAGGTCGTCCCGCGTCACGTCGGCCCTCTGCCACTCGACCTTCGGGAGCTCGAGCGCCGGGCGCCGCCGGGCCACCCCGACGACGCCCTCGACCGCGGCCTCGTCGGCCAGGGCCCGGACCACGGCGGTGCCGACGTTGCCGGTCGCCCCCGCGACGACGACCCTCACGGAGAGGAGTCGGGCGGCTCCGGGCGGCCGAAGGGGTCGTCGAAGGACTCGGGGTGGCCGGCGCCGCCCTCGTCACCCACCGTCACCTCGCCCTCGTAGCCGGGCTCGCCGGGGCCGCTGGCTCCGGGCGACGGCTGGGCGTCGGGGTCGCGTTCGGGTGGCTCGGTCCTCATCCGCCCATCACTGCCCCCGGAGGGCGCCGGTCAACCACCGGGCGGCCGGCGACGAACCGCATCCGGGCCAGCCACAGGGCCCGCGCCCCACCGGCGGGGTAGCCGACCCGGCCCCGGTTCCAGGCGTGGTACGCCATCCACTGGTTCCCGACCCCGTCGGTGAAGAACGACTGGCCTCCCGGCCCGCGCGCCGGGCCGTGGGACCGCAGCCACGGGCGCCACCGGGTCGCCTTGGTGAACGGCCCGGTGGGCGAGGGCCCGGTCGCGTACCCGATGGCGTAGCGATCCGACTCCCACCAGTTGGCCGAGTAGAAGAGGTAGTAGGTGCCCTCCCGGCGGAGCATGGACGGGGCCTCGACCAGCGGTCGCTCCCAGCCGCGGTCGTGACGCAGCAGCTCGGTGGGGTCTCCCTCGAGGGTCAGGCCGTCGGGGCTCAGCCGCCGGGCCCACAGGCTCGACGCCCGGTGGACGGCGGTGTCGTCGCTCTTCCAGAGGAGGTAGCGGGCGCGGGCGTCGACGAAGGGGCTGGGATCGATGGAGCCCCCTCGGTCGAGCTGGAACACCAGGGGAGCGCTCGAGCGGTCGACGAACGGCCCCCGGGGCCCGGTCGCGGTGGCCACCGAGATGCACTGGCGGCCGGAGGCCGGCTCCCGGACGGTGTAGTAGAGGACCCACACGGCGCCCACCAGGCACACCTCGGGGGCCCAGGTGAAGCCGGGCGCGGCCCACGGCGGCAACCGGGGCAGGGCGTCGCCCAGGTGCCGCCAGGTCATGAGGTCGGGCGACGTCAGCACCTGGACGTTCCAGCCACCGGCGTTGGTGGCGTACGCGTAGTAGTCGGTCCCGTCGCGCACCACGAAGGGGTCGGGGAAGTCACCTGCGTAGGCCGGGCCCGCGCCCCCCTCACGCCCGTCAGCCATATCGCCCTCCGTCGGCGGCGTGGCGATGGTAGGCATCCCGGTCGCATGGACGACGAGCGGCCACTCCAGGCCCGGGCGCCGGGGCGCGTCAACCTCATCGGGGACCACACCGACTACACGGGCGGCTTCGTCCTGCCCATGGCCGTCGACCGGGCGACCACCGTCGAGCTCCTGCCGGGCGGTCGCACCGTCGAGCTCGTGTCGGACGAGGAGCCGGAGCCCGCGGTGGTCGACATCGACGTGGCCGACCCCGGCTCGCTGCAACCGGACTGGGCCCGGTACGTCGGCGGGGTCG
>DASZOE010000207.1:0-5413 GCA_035550945.1 Acidimicrobiales bacterium | reverse complement strand
GTCGTGATCGCCGTGGCCGCGCTGTTCTGGGGGACGTCGGGCGCCCTGTCGGCCGCCTACGCCATCGTTCTCGTCCTCCTGAACTTCGTCCTCTCGGCCGCGGCCTTGGCCTGGGCCGCCCCCCGCTCGCTCGTCGCCCTGATGGCCGTCGCCCTGTTCGGCTTCCTGATCCGGCTGGGCCTCCTCGCCGCCGCCGTCCTCTTGGTGAAGGACGCGTGGTGGGTGGAGCTGGTGCCTCTCGGGTTCACCCTGGTCGTCACCCACCTCGGCCTGCTCATCTGGGAGGCCCGCCACGTGTCGGCGTCCTTGGCCTTCCCCGGACTCAAGCCCGAGAAAGGATGACCTTGCCCTTCCTCGCCGCCCTGCACTTCCCTCCGATCGACGAGCTCGTCAACTGGAAGGCGCTGGCCCTGAAGGGCACGCCGCTGGCCATCAACAAGACCGTCCTTCTCACCTGGCTGGGCGTCTTCCTCACGATCGGGCTCTATTGGCTCGCCGGCCGGCGGGCCAAGGCGAGCGAGGACCTGGTCCCGCGGGGATCGCAGAACGTCGTCGAGGCGACCGTCGAGTTCATTCGCAACGACGTCATCCTGCAGACCATCGGCCCCGCAGGACTGGGCTGGACGGCGTTCCTGGTCACCATGTTCTTCTTCATCTTCTTCCTGAACATCTTCGAGTGCATCCCGGTCATCCAGTTCCCGGTCACGGCCCGCATGGCCGTGCCCGCCTTCCTCGCCATCGTCGTCTGGTTCATCTTCAACACGATCGGGATCAAGAACCAGGGTTTTCGCGGCTACATGCGATCGGTCCTCAAGCCGCCGGGTGTGCCCAAGTCGCTGCTCATCCTCGTGGTGCCCATCGAGTTCCTGTCGACGCTCCTCGTCCGGCCGTTCACCCTGGCGGTGCGGCTGTTCGCCAACATGCTCGCCGGCCACCTGCTGCTGGTCACCTTCGCCGTGCTCTGCGCCGCCCTCTTCACCAAGAGCGTCATGGCCGTGATCCTGCCCCTGCCGTTCGCCATGCTCGTACTGTTCTGGGCCTTCGAGGCCTTCATCGCACTCCTGCAGGCCTTCATCTTCACGATCCTCACCGCCGTGTACATCGGCGGCGCCATGGAGCCCCAGCACTGATGGCGTCCATGCGAACCCCTGCCCGATCGACCATTGGCCCGACCGCCGGCGGCGGCGGCGACACCTAGGAGGACACGTGGTGATGGAACTGTTGGCCCAAGCCGACCCGACCAAGGGCCTCTCGGCCGTCGGTGCCGGCATCGGCTATGGCGCCGCCGCCATCGGCCCTGGCATCGGCATCGGCATCGTCGTCGGCCAGGCCATCACCGCGATGGCCCGCCAGCCCGAGGCCGCCGGGATGGTGCGAACCACGATGTTCCTGGGCATCGCCTTCACCGAGGCCCTGGCCCTCATCGGGTTCGTGGTCTTCATCCTCCTCAAGTTCACGTAGGAGAGCCACATGAGCGTGTTGACCGCAGTCGTCGTCGCCGCCGAGAGCAACCCGATCGTCCCGTCGATGAACGAGCTGGTGTGGGGCTCGATCGCGTCCGTGGTCCTATTCTGGTTGGCCGCCAAGTACGGCTATCCGCAGGTCAAGAAGGGGATGGACGCCCGTTCGGAGAGGATCCGCAAGACCCTCGACGAGGCGGAGACGGCCAAGGACGAGGCCCGTTCGATCCTCGACCAGTACCGCAGCCAGCTGTCCGACGCCAAGAACGAGTCGGCCCGCATCATCGAGGAGGCCCGCCAGGCCGCCGACAAGCTCCGCCAGGACCTGAAGCGCCAGGCCGAGCAGGAGGTGACCGACCTCAAGGAGCGGGCCCAGGAGGACATCAACACCCAGGTGGAACGGGCCAAGGCCGACCTTCAGGCCCGCGTCGCCGAGCTGTCGATCGAGCTGGCCGAGAAGGTCGTCGAACGGGAGCTCGACCGGGAGACCAACCTGGCCCTCATCGAGAACTTCATCCGCGAGACGGAGGGAGCGCCCTCGTGAGCGAGCCGACGGCGAGCGAACCGGACAACACCGCAGCCTGCTCGTGGCGACCATCGGAGAAGGTCGTCCGATGAGCGACCGGATCGACGGGTACGCGGCGGCGATCTTCGAGGTCGCCAAGGCCGAGGGCGTGCTCGACGAGGTCGAGGACGAGCTCTTCCGGTTCGGTCGCGTGCTCGAGGGCTCCGACGACCTCCGCCAGACCCTCACCGACGCGTCCTTCCCGGCGGCGCGCCGCCAGGCCATCGTCGAGGACCTCCTCGGCCAGAAGGCCCACCCCCTCACCATGAACCTGGTGGCGTTCATCGTCGGCGCCGACCGGGCCCGCGACCTCCCCGGCATCATCGACCGGGTCGTGAACCGGGCCGCCGAGGAGCGCCGCCACGTCCTGGCCGAGGTGACCTCGGCCGTCCCGCTCGACGACGAGCTGAAGAAGCGTCTGGCCGCCGCCCTCTCCTCCAGCCTGGGCAAGGACGTCGCCGTCAAGGTGGTGGTCGACCCGGGCGTGCTGGGAGGCGTCTCGGCCCGGATCGGCGACACGGTCATCGACGGCACCGTCCGCCACCGCCTCGACCAGCTGCGCGAACGACTCTAGAGACCCGAGGGAGCACGCACTTCAAATGGCTGAGCTCACAATCAGCAGCGACGACATCGCCGAGGTCCTCCGCAAGCAGCTCGAGGGCTTCAGCCCCGAGCTGGAGAAGCAGCGCGTCGGGCGCATCGTCGAGGTCGGTGACGGCATCGCCCGCGTCGCGGGGCTGCCCGACACGTCGGTGAACGAGCTGGTCGAGTTCGAGGGCGGCACGCTGGGGCTGGCCCTGAACCTCGACGAGGACACCATCGGCGCCGTCGTCCTCGGCAGCGTCGACCACATCGAGGAGGGCCAGACCGCCAGCTCGACGGGCCGGATCCTCTCCGTCGGGGTGGGCGACGCCCTTCTCGGGCGCGTCGTGAACCCCCTGGGCGAGCCCCTCGACGGGCACGGGCCCGTCCACACCGACGAGACCCGCCGTCTGGAGGTCCAGGCGCCCGGCATCGTCAGCCGCCAGCCCGTGAAGCAGCCCCTGCAGACCGGCATCAAGTCGATCGACTCCATGACGCCCATCGGCCGTGGTCAGCGGGAGCTGATCATCGGCGACCGCAAGACGGGCAAGACCGCCCTCGCCGTGGACACGATCCTCAACCAGCGGGGCAAGGGCGTGAAGTGCATCTACGTGGCCGTGGGCCAGAAGGGCTCCACCGTGGCCGAGGTCGTGGCCGACCTCGAGGAGTACGGGGCCATGGACTACACGGTCGTGGTCAGCGCGCCGGCGTCGGACCCGGCGCCGTTCAAGTACCTGGCGCCCTACGCCGGCTGCGCCATGGGCGCCCACTGGATGGAGAAGGGCGAGCACGCCCTCGTCGTCTACGACGACCTCTCCAAGCAGGCCGAGGCCTACCGCCAGCTGTCCCTGCTCCTGCGCCGGCCTCCGGGGCGGGAGGCCTACCCGGGCGACGTCTTCTACCTCCACAGCCGCCTCCTCGAGCGGGCGGCCAAGCTCTCCGACGACGAGGGCGGCGGCTCCCTCACCGCCCTGCCGATCGTGGAGACCAAGGAAGGCGACGTCTCCGCCTACATCCCGACGAACGTCATCTCCATCACCGACGGCCAGATCTACCTGAAGACCGACCTTTTCCGCTCCGGAGTGCGCCCCGCGGTCGACGTGGGCAACTCGGTGTCCCGGGTGGGCGGCAGCGCCCAGATCAAGGCCATGAAGTCGGTGGCGGGCACGCTCAAGCTCGACCTTGCCCAGTTCCGCGAGCTCGAGTCGTTCGCCAGCTTCGGCTCCGAGCTCGACAAGACGTCCCAGCAGCAGCTGGACCGGGGCTACAAGCTCACCGAGCTGCTCAAGCAGGGGCTGCACGAGCCCATGCCCGTCGAGGAGCAGGTCATCTCCCTCTTTGCCGGCACCAAGGGCTTCCTCGACGACATCCCCACCGACGACACCCGCCGCTTCGAGAGGGAGCTGCTCGAGGAGTTCCGCAGCCGCTACAGCGACGTCCTCGAGGAGATCCGCGAGGGCGGCAAGATGCCCGACGAGCAGAAGCTGAACGAGGCCATCGAGGGCTTCAAGGAGCGCTTCACGCCGAGCGAGGACGGCGAAGGCGACGACGAGGGCGAGAAGAAGGGCGACGAAGAGAGTTGACGTATGGCTAGCGGCCAGGAGCGCAAGCTCCGGAAGCGCATCAACAGCGTCCAGTCGACCAAGAAGATCACGCGGGCGATGGAGCTCATCGCCGCCAGCCGGATCGTCAAGGCCCAGCAGCGCGTCGCCGCCGCCCGTCCGTACTCCGAGCAGATCACCGAGGTCCTGCGCCAGCTCGTCAGTGCCGGCGTCGCCCTCGACCATCCGCTCCTCCGGGAGCGGGACGTCTCCACGGTGGGCTACATCGTGCTGGCCGCCGACCGCGGCCTGGCCGGCGCCTACAACACGTCGGTGCTCCGCGCCGCCGACCGCGCTCTGCAGGAGGACATCGCCGAGGGCAAGGACTACTCCCTGTCCCTCTCCGGCGGAAAGGCAGTGAGCTTCTTCCGCTACCGGCGCTACAAGATCGACGACGCCCACACCGGGCACACCGAGAAGCCCACCTACGAGGACGCCCGGGCCGTCGCCGACGGCATCATCGAGCGCTACGAGGAGGGCGAGGTCGACCAGGTGCAGCTCGTCTACACCCGGTTCCTCTCCGTGGGCTCCCAGAAGGTCGTCAACATCCAGCTGCTCCCCATGGAGAGGGGCGACATCGAGGACCTGGCGGCCCAGGGCCACCAGGCCGACTACGAGTTCGAGCCCGGGGCCGAGAGCATCCTCGAGCTCCTGCTCCCGCGTTACGTCGAGGCCCGCGTCTTCGCGGCCATGCTCGACGCCGCGGCCAGCGAGCACGCGGCCCGGCAGCGGGCCATGAAGGCGGCCACCGACAACGCCGAGGAGATGATCGACACCCTCAGCGTGGAGGCCAACAAGATCCGCCAAGCCGGGATCACCACCGAGATCATGGACGTCGTGGGCGGGGCCGAGGCCCTGCGCACGTCATAGGAGCCAGCCATATGAGCGAGACCAAGGACAACGGCGGGCAGTCTTCGGGCCAGCCCGACGGCCAGACGGCGCAGGCGAAGGACGGCGGCCAGGCCCAGAGCGGCGGCGGCGGCCAGAGCCAGGGCGGCCAGAGCCAGGGCGGCCAGAGCCAGGGCGGCGGCGGCGAGAGCCGGTCGCAGTCCGGAGGCGGCGAGCAGTCCGGCGGGGGCGAGTCGTCGGAGGGCTCGGGCACCAAGGACGGCCGCATCGTCTCCATCGCCGGTCCCGTCATCGACGTCGAGTTCCCGCCCGACGCCCTCCCGGAGATCAACTACGCCCTCTCCATGACTGTGGAC
>DASZOE010000206.1:0-4263 GCA_035550945.1 Acidimicrobiales bacterium | reverse complement strand
TGCCGATCCATGACAAACACCTGGAGCTGATCGTCCGTCAGATGCTCCGGAAGGTGCAGCTGAACGAACCGGGCGACACCGAGTTCCTCCCCGGGGAGCTCGTCGACGCAAAGCTGTTCTCGGACGCCAACGAAGCGGTCGTGGCCAACGGTGGAGAGGCGGCCACGGCCAGACCCATCCTGATGGGGATCACCAAGGCCTCTCTGGCAACCGAATCGTGGTTGTCGGCCGCCTCCTTCCAGGAGACCACCCGGGTGCTCACCGAGGCGGCCATCGAGGGCAAGCGCGACCAGCTGATGGGCCTCAAGGAGAACATCATCATCGGCAAGCTCATCCCCGCGGGAACGGGCATGACGCGCTACCGCAACCTCGACATCCAGGCTCCCGACTACGAGCCCCTCTCGTACTACTCCTCCGACACCGACCAGGACCTGGCGGCCTGGCTCGCCAACCTCGGCACCGCGGGCGACGGCGCCGGCTCCGTGCCCGAACGGGGTGAGGGCGGCGACGGCCAGCCCGCGGCGGTGCCCTCGGGCGCCGGCTCCGTGCCCGAACGGAGTGCCGGCTCCGTGCCGGAACGGAATGACGGCGCCGAGGTCCTGGCCGGCGACGACTCCGCCGGCTCCGTGCCCGAACGGAGTGACAGCGGCTACCTCGGGGCCAGTCCCGAGGACGCGGCGAGCTAGGCTCGAAGCCGGAACAGGAACGAGGAACTCAGTGCCCACCATCGCCCAACTCGTGCGCAAGGGCCGGGAGTCCAAGGTCGACAAGACCAAGACTCCCGCCCTCCGCGGCGCTCCCCAGCGCCGGGGTGTCTGCACGCGCGTCTACACCCACACTCCCAAGAAGCCGAACTCCGCCCTGCGGAAGGTGGCCCGCGTACGCCTGACCACGGGCCAGGAGGTCACGGCCTACATCCCCGGTGTCGGCCACAACCTCCAGGAGCACTCCATCGTCCTCGTCCGCGGTGGTCGGGTGAAGGACCTGCCCGGCGTCCGCTACAAGATCATCCGGGGCGTGCTCGACGCGTCCGGCGTCCGTGACCGCAAGCAGGCCCGGTCGCGGTACGGAGCGAAGAGAGAGAAGTAGACATGCCCAGGAAAGGACCGCCGCCGCGCCGCGAGCTCATGCCCGACCCCATCTTCCGGTCGGTGCTCGTCACCCAGTTCGTCAACAAGGTGCTCCAGCGGGGCAAGCGGTCGGTCGCCGAGCGCACGGTCTACGAGGCCCTCGAGGTCGTCAAGGACAAGACCGGCGCCGAGCCCATCGCCACCCTCAAGCGGGCGATGGAGAATGTGAAGCCCCAGCTCGAGGTCAAGAGCCGCCGCGTCGGTGGCGCGACCTACCAGGTGCCCGTCGAGGTGCGGCCCCGCCGGGCCACCACCCTCGCCATCCGTTGGCTCGTCGGATACGCCCGCCAGCGCCGGGAGAAGACCATGGCCCAGCGCCTGGCCAACGAGCTGCTCGACGCCTCCAACGGGATCGGCTCGGCGGTGAAGCGTCGGGAGGACATGCACAAGATGGCCGAGTCCAACAAGGCGTTCGCCCACTACCGCTGGTAGGTCGAGGGGGGAAGGAGACCTTCCCCCCTCGAGCGCCCCGAACCGGGGGCCTCGCTTCGCATCGGCGCCGCGCCGACAGCCGTTGGGGGCGGCTCCGCCGTCACCGGCGGCCGTCAGAAAACCTTCGTAGAAAGTCGCATTCATGGCAGACGCACCAGTCATTCGCGAATTTCCGCTGAGCCGGACCCGCAACATCGGGATCATGGCCCACATCGACGCGGGCAAGACCACCACGACCGAGCGCATCCTCTACTACACAGGCCGCACCTACAAGATGGGCGAGGTCCACGAGGGCGCGGCGGTGATGGACTGGATGGTGCAGGAGCAGGAGCGGGGCATCACCATCACCTCGGCCGCCACCACGTGCCGGTGGAAGGACACGTGGATCAACATCATCGACACGCCCGGCCACGTGGACTTCACCGTGGAGGTCGAGCGGTCGTTGCGCGTCCTCGACGGCGCGGTGGCGGTGTTCGACGCGGTGGCGGGCGTCGAGCCCCAGACCGAGACGGTGTGGCGTCAGGCCAACAAGTACCGCGTCCCCCGGATCTGCTTCGTCAACAAGATGGACCGCATCGGCGCCGACTTCTTCAAGGCCGTCGACCAGATCCGCGACCGCCTCGACGCCTCCCCTGCGGTCGTCCAGTACCCCATCGGGGCGGAGGGCGGCTTCCGGGGGATGATCGACCTCATCGGCATGAAGGCCCTGGTGTGGGAGGAGGGCATGGGCGAGCGCTGGGAGGTGGTCGACATCCCCGACGACCTCCTCGAAGAGGCCGAGAAGTGGCGGCACGAGCTCGTCGACGTCCTGTCCCACGACGACGACACGATCATGGAGAAGTACGTCGCCGACGAGCCCATCACCGCCGAGGACCTCCGGCGGGCGCTCCGGAGCGCCACCATCGCCAACCAGGTCGTGCCCGTTCTCACCGGCTCGGCGTTCAAGAACAAGGGCGTGCAGCCCCTGCTCGACGCCATCATCGACTTCCTGCCCAGCCCCGTCGACCTCCCGCCCGTCACCGGCACCGACGTCAAGGGCGTCGAGGAGCTCGAGCGTCCGCCCGACGACAACGCCCCGTTCGCGGCGCTCGCCTTCAAGATCATGAGCGACCCCCACGTCGGCCGCCTCACCTACTTCCGGGTCTACTCGGGCACGCTGCAGAAGGGCGCGGCGATGCTCAACTCCACGCGCGACCGCAAGGAGCGGATCGGCCGGATCCTGCAGATGCACGCCAACCACCGCGAGGACAAGCAGGCGGTGTTCGCCGGCGACATCGTCGCCGCCGTGGGGTTCAAGTTCACCTCCACCGGCGACACGCTCTGCGACCCCGTCGCCCCCATCGTCCTCGAGGCCCTCGAGTTCCCGGAGCCGGTGATCCACGTGGCCATCGAGCCCCGCACCAAGGCCGACCAGGACAAGCTCACCGACTCCCTCCAGCGCCTCTCCGACGAGGACCCCCCCTTCCAGAAGCACACCGACGTCGACACCGGCCAGACGATCATCGCCGGGATGGGGGAGCTCCACCTGGAGGTCCTCATCGATCGCATGCTGCGGGAGTTCAAGGTCGACGCCCACGTCGGCAAGCCCCAGGTCGCGTACCGGGAGACGATCCGCAAGCCCGCCTGCAAGGTCGAGGAGCGCTACGTCCGCCAGACCGGCGGCCGCGGGCAGTACGGCCACGTGGTGATCGACCTCGAGCCCACCGGCCCGGGGAGCGGTTACCAGTTCGTCGACATGATCCGGGGCGGCGACGTCCCCAAGGAGTACATCCCGTCCGTCGACGCCGGCATCCAGGAGGCGCTGCAGAACGGCGTGCTCGCCGGGTACCCCATGTCCGACGTGCGGGCCACCCTCACCGACGGGTCCTACCACGACGTCGATTCCTCGGAGATGGCGTTCAAGATCGCCGGTTCGCTGGCCCTCAAGAAGGCCGCCCGCCAGGCCTCGCCGGTCCTGCTCGAGCCCATCATGGCCGTCGAGGTGGTGACGCCCGAGGACTACATGGGCGACGTCATCGGCGACCTCTCCAGCCGGCGGGGCCGCATCGAGGGGATGGAACAGCGGGCCAGCAGCCAGGTGGTCAAGGCTCAGGTACCGCTGGCCGAGATGTTCGGCTACGCTACTGATCTACGGTCGCGGACCCAGGGTCGGGCGACGTACACCATGCAGTTCCACTCGTACCAGGAAGTGCCTGAGTCGATCTCTCGCGAGATCGTGGCCCGGGTGCGGGGCGAGTAGGCGGAACACAGGTCGGCTACAGGAATCCCCGGGGAGTCCCTCTCATGGCGAAGCAGAAGTTCGAGCGTTCGAAGCCTCACATCAACGTCGGCACCATGGGCCACATCGACCATGGGAAGACGACGCTGACCGCGGCCATCACCAAGACGCTCCACGACCAGAACCCGACGGTCGCCTTCACGCCGTTCGACCAGATCGACAAGGCCCCGGAGGAGAAGCAGCGCGGCATCACCATCTCGATCGCCCACGTCGAGTACGAGACGGCCAAGCGCCACTACGCCCACGTCGACATGCCCTGCCACGCCGACTACATCAAGAATATGATCACGGGGGCCGCCCAGGTCGACGGCGCCATCCTCGTCGTCTCCGCCGCCGACGGTCCCATGCCCCAGACGCGGGAGCACGTGCTGCTCGCCCGCCAGGTGGGCGTGCCCTACATCGTCGTCGCCCTCAACAAGGCCG
>DASZOE010000205.1:0-2630 GCA_035550945.1 Acidimicrobiales bacterium | reverse complement strand
ACCCCCCGGCCACCAGTAGCCGGCCAGGTCCCGGCCCACGATGGCGGAGCGCCCGGCCACGTCGGCGGCGTAGTGCTCCCGGAGACGCTCGGCCGTGGCAGGCGTCAGCGGGTGGAAGCTCCGCCGGGCGGTGCCTCCCTGGAACAGGCGGGGAGCGCCCAGCCTCTTGGCCGCGTCGACGACCCCGGCGCCGCCCCGTTCGTAGAGCCACCGGGTGAGGCGCTTCGTGCCCACGTAGAGGCGGTGGAACCGGGGGACGGTGGACACGTTCTGGGGCCGGGCGGCGGGCGCCGGGGCCGCCGCCGGGTCGATACCGAGGAACGTGAATATCCCGGCCAGGACAGGTCCGGGCCGGCCGACCAGCTCCTCGGCGAGGACGACGTGCAACCGCTCCATGGGGAAGTGGTCCAGGTACCGGGAGAGCGAGCGGAAGTACTCGCCCCGGGAGAGGGCCGCCGGGTGATCGGCGAGAAAGGTCTCGAACGGCTCCCGGTAGCCGCGCTCCTCGACCCAGTGCTTGTACTGCGAATAGGCGCGCTGGACGGGGTCACGAATGGAGACGAGCAGCCGGACGTCGGGGAGCAGGGCCGCGATGCGGGGCGCGCAGCGCTCGTCGGTGAGGTATTGCGGCGAGATCTCTCCCCGCAGGCGCCCGTCGGGGCAGGAAAAGAGCCCGGCGTACCACTCGGCGCCACGGTCGTAGTGCCTGTTGAAGAACTGCACCTCCTTGACGTGGTCGGGCAGGCACAGATCGGGGTGACCGCGCAGGAGGACGTCGAGGTAGGTCGTGGCCGCCTTCAGCGCGCCGATGCCGAGGAAATCGGGCAGGCGAAGGGACGCGTTCTTCATCGGATCTCCCGGCGGACGTTACCGTCGTGTCCCGCGCCCTCGGGATCGCGTCCGACCGAGCGGACCCCGTAGAATCCGTCCGACAATATGACCGTGTCAGGAGAGCCCGAGGCCGCGAGCATCAGGCGCCAGGTTCGGGCCGTGGTGGGAGCCTCCTGGCTGGTCGCCCTGGCTGTGCTGGTGGTCGGAGGGGCCGCCTACTTCCGCGCCACGCGCCAACCCGAGATCTTCGCCGGGGAGGCGGTGGTGCGGGTCTTCAACGCCACCGCCCCGGCGGTGGGCTCCGGGGGCGCGGTCCGCGTCGACCCCGCCCGGGAGGTGCAGACCCAGGCCAGCTACATGACGTCGGAGGCGGTGCGGGCTGGCGTGCGGGAGCGCCTCGGTGCCCGCTTCGACCGCATCGGCGCCGTCCGCGTCGCCAGTGTGGCCGACAGCGACGTGCTGGCGGTGCAGGTCGAGAGCCGGTTCCCGACCATCGCCCAGGAAGGGGCCCAGGCCTACGCCGAGACCTACGTGGAGAGCCGCCGGGAGTCGATCGCCCAGACCCTCGGCTCCCGGGCGGACGAGCTGCGCGCCCAGGCGGCCAAGCTCCAGGAGGAGATCGGAGCCATCGAGGCACGGATCACCGAGCTCGTCCCGCCGGTGGCCATCGACCCCCGCACCGGGCGGGCCATCATCGTCCCCGACTCCGAGGAGGTGAAGAGCCTCCGCGCCCAGCGCGGCAGCCTGGTGGACCGCCTGACGAGCGCCAACAACGTGGCCGAGGAGCTCAGCGCGGAGACCGCGATCCGCCAGGCCAGCATCGAGGTCGTCAACCCCGCCGAGCTCCCTCTCTCCCCGGTCCGCCCCGTCCCCCTGCGGGACGCGGCCGTCGGAGGGGCGCTCGGGCTGTTCCTCGGCGTCGCCCTGGCGCTGCTCCGCGAGCGCGCCAACGACAGCCTGCGGACCGTCGACGACGTGGAGGAGGCGGCCCGGCCCCTTCCCGTGCTGGCCCTCATCCCCGTCGACGCCGCCACCGAGCGGGCCAGCAGGCGGGCCACCTCCCGCCGGGGCGCGGCGATCGACGCTCCCTATCCGGTGGTCGCCGCCGACCCCACCGCCGCCGCGGCCGAGGCCTATCGCACCCTGCGCGCCGCGCTCCTCTTCTCGAGCAGCAACGACGACATGCGCTCCATCCTGGTCACGAGCAGCGTCGCCGCCGAGGGCAAGACCACGACCGCCGCCAACCTGGCCATGACGCTGGCCCGGTCCGGCTCCAAGGTGCTCCTGGTGGATGCCGACCTGCGACGACCGAGCCTCCACCGCCTCTTCACGCTCGACAACGAGAAGGGCCTCACCTCGGTCCTGCTGGGCCACGTGCCGCCGGCGGATGCCCCCATCCCCATCGACGTCCTCGGGCCCGGTGCCCTCGACGTGCTGGTCGCCGGTCCCGACGGGTGGGAGGCGACGGAGGTCCTGGCGTCCGGGAGGGCCGGCCCCTGGCTGGAAGGCCTGCGCCGGTCATACGACCACATGGTCGTCGACAGCGCGCCCGTGCTGTCAGGCGCCGACCCCCTCGCCCTCGCCCGCCTGTCGGACGCGATCCTGCTGATCGTGCGCATGGGAACCCGCCGCCGGGACGTCGAGATGGCGCAGCAGCGGGTTGAGCAGGTGTCGGCCTCACTCCTCGGGGTGGTCGCCAACGCCGTCTCCCCGGCCCACGCCGGGTACTACTACTACGACCAGCGGTCCCGTCCGAGCCGGGGCCCACGGAAGCGCCCTGCCGGCCGGGCGCCCCGCCC
>DASZOE010000204.1:0-14910 GCA_035550945.1 Acidimicrobiales bacterium | reverse complement strand
GTCCCCGCCCGCAGCTGACCGGCGCCGCCTGCCTTGCCGGCGCGCACGGTCGGTGGCGCCGATAGGGTCGAGAGGAGATGGCCGTCCGACCTAGAGGCGTCCGGCAGGTCACCGACTTGGTGCAGGCCTCGCACCTGGTGGTGCCCGACGACGTGCCCGCCCTGGTGGCGGAGCATGCCCGAGGCCTCGGCGTCGAGGACGCCGCCCTCTACCTCGTCGACTACGAGCAGCGCGTGCTGGCGCCGGTCCCCAACCCGGACGGCCCCGGCCGCGACGAGGTGGTGATCGACGCCACCTTGGCCGGGTGGTGCTATCGAACCCTCGAGATCCAACAGACCACCGGCGACGACGGCCGGGGGCGAATGTGGGTGCCGGTGCTCGACGGCGTCGAGCGCCTCGGCGTCCTCGAGTTGGTCGTCGGTGCCGACGAGCCGGACATCGACGACGTGCGGGCCTTCGCCGGCCTCATCGCCGAGGTGGTCATGACCAAGCAGGCGTACGGCGACCTCTTCGAGCGGGTCCGGCGGCGCCGACCCATGTCGGTGGCCGCCGAGCTGGCCTGGCGCCTGCTCCCACCCCTCACCTTCGGCACCGATCGGGTGGTCATCAGCGGCGTGGTCGCCCCCGTCTACGAGCTCGGAGGCGACTCCTTCGACTACTCGGTCGACGCGCACACGGCGCGTATCGCCGTGTTCGACGCCATGGGCCACGGCCTGGAGGCCGGGTTGCTGGCCAGCGTGGCCATGGCCGCCTCCCGGAGCAGCCGGCGGACGGGAACGGACCTCGTCGGAACGGCGGCTGCCATCGATCACGCCGTGGCCACCCAGTTCGGTCCCGATCGCTTTGTGACCGCGGTGCTGGCCGAGCTCGACCTCCCGTCTGGACGCCTGCGGTGGTCGGTCTGCGGCCACCCACCGCCCTTGCTCCTGCGCAACGGTCGGATCGTCAAGACCCTCGTCGGCGAGGTAGCTCCCCCGCTCGGGGTCAGCGGGGCGGTGGTGGTGACCGAGGAGATGTTGGAGCCCGCCGACCAGGTGCTCTTCTTCACCGACGGCGTGGTCGAGGCCCGATCGGCCGAGGGGGAGTTCTTCGGCGTGGACCGCCTCGTCGACATGGTCACGCGGACGTCCGCGGCGGCCACGCCCCCGCCGGAGACCATGCGGCGCCTCCTTCACGCCATCCTCGACCACCAGGACGGCGAGCTGCAGGACGACGCCACCATCGTGGTGCTCGAGTGGCGCGGCCCGGGCAGCCGCCTCCTGGAGCTCTGACCCGAGCTCCGGCGTCCCAGTGCCCGATGACTGGGTAGGGACCATGGCCGAAGAGCCAGTCATGCAAAGGAGGGACCGTGATGGACCAGGACTCCTCCACCGCCGACGTACCGGGACGGCACGACGAGCTCGACCGGCTAGGCGCACTCGACGTCCCCGGCTCGCCGACCGGCCTGAGCTGTCCGCGCTGCGGTGGTGTGCTCGGGGAGCGCGCCGAGGGGCAAGAGGTTCGCCTTGAATGCCGTATCGGTCACGTCGTGGTGCTCGACGCCCTTCTCAAGGCCAAGGCCTCCGCGGTGGAGGATGCGCTGTGGGCGTCGGTGAGAGCGCTGCAGGAGAAAGCGGTCCTGACGCGTCGCCTGTCCGAGCGGGCCGACCGGCACGGAGATCTCGCGTCCGCCGACCAGTTCCGGCGAGAAGCCAATGCAGCCGGCCGCCGGGCGGACGTCATCCGGGACATCCTTTCTGCCGCTGAGCGTGCAGACGACGAAGAGGCTTCGTGAAGCCTGCCGGTCAGGGCAGAGCTCAGCGCCCCTGGCCCCGGCGCTGCCGCCACTGCTCAATGCGCTCGCGCTCGGAGAGGCCCGGCGACGGCCCTGGTGACGGCTGCGTCGCCGGCGCGGGGCGGGGCCCCGCCGGCGCAGGACTGGGCGCCGCCGGCGCCGCGGGGACGCCCCCGGCCGGCGCCAGCAGGGCGAGCGCGGCCCCCAGCACCACCCCGTAGACGGCGAACGTCGCCGCGTACCACCGGGGCGGGAAGCCCTTGTCGACCACGAGCGGGAACAGCACGGGCAGCACGAAGTACTGCAGCAGGGCCCATCCCGTGAGACCGAAGAGGAGCCCGGCCACGGCGATGCGGGCCCGCTGCCGGGCCCGCAGCAGGGCGGCGAAGGCCACGCCCAGGGCCACGGTGAGCACGACCAGGACGAGGACGCCGACAAGGAAGGAGACGAGCTCGAACTCGAGGATGTTGGCCAGAGCCGAGCGGCCCATCACCATGGTGGCCAGGACGCGGGGTGGCGAGTACCACGGCAGGTCGAGGAAGAGAGGGGCCACGATCATGGCGAAGCCGCCCGCGGCCAGCCCGCCGACGGCCCCGGCCAGCAGCCCCTGGGGCACGCGCCGGCTCCGTTGCCGCCCGACCCCGGCGGCGACGGTGCCCGCGGCGAGCACGACCGTGCCTCCCATGGCGTAGTAGAGGGTGGTGCCTCCCGGTAGCCCGCCGTCGCCGCCGTCGGCGGTGACCTTCCAGATGACGCCCGACTTCGGGTCGACCTTGAGGCCCTCGTCGCTGGGCCGGGCGATGCTCCAGTCGGTGATGTACATGGCGCCGTCGGGGCCGAAGGTGACGTCGGAAGGATGCTCGAGGCCTCCGGTGCTGTGCTGGGAGGACCGGCCCGAGACCTTGTTGTGGATGAAGTCGGAGACCTGCCCGGTGCGGATGTCGACCTTGACCACCTCGACGCCCCGGGGCCGGGGGACGGTCCCCGTTCCCGGCGTCATGTCCCCGAACAGGGCGACGTAGGCGGTGCTCGGCGGCCCCCAGCGGTTCGACGGCGAGAAGGCGAAGCCGTTGGTGGCGGCGTGGGGGTCGAACTCGGCCACTGCCCGGGGCGGTGCTTCTGTCGGGTGGTTGCCGATCACGAAGCCGGGCTGGGGCCGGTCCTTGGGCTTGAAGCGCGAGTCGGTGACGGGTACCCCGCAGGCGAAGTCGGGAAAGCCGTACCACGCCCCCTCCTCGATCCGGAAGAAGCAGTCGGGCGCGTTCTCGATGGGCCGGGTGCCCCGGGAGTCGAAGCCGTGGTCGGTGACGTAGAGGGAGCCGTCGGGGCCCATCTGCAGGCCGTAGGGGTTGCGCAGGCCCCACGCCACCATCTCCAGCTCCGAGCCGTCGGGGCGGGCCCGCAGGACGGCGCCGTTGCACCGGGCGTCGCCGTTGACCGTCGTCCCCGCGGGGAGGGCCGTCCCGAACGCGGCGTAGGGGCTGGTGCGGACGCGGTCGGGTCCCTCGTCGAAGACGTTGTCGGACTCGAAGGTGGCATCGGTCAGGGTGACGTCGCGGCAGGGCACGTCGTGGAGCTGGCGGAGCTCGGGTCGTCCCAACCAGCCGAACAGCTGGTTGTCCGGCCCCACGACCGCGGAGTTGGTGACGGTTCCCATGCTGAGGTACACGAAGCCGTCGGCGAACACCAGCTGGTTGGCTTGGTGGTCTCCCTGGCCCGGCAGTCCCGAGATGACCGTGCGGAGCCGGCCGTCGGCCTCGATGGTGGAGACGGTTCCGGCGTGGACCACGTACACCTCGCCGTCGTGGAAGGCGACGGCGGTGACCGGCTGTTCCCTCCCGAAGGCCTCGCCTCCGGCCAGGACGGTCTTCGTGCCGTCGCGCTCGACGCGAGTCACCCGGGAATCGCCGCCACCGAGATACCCCGACTCGGCGACGAGCATCCGGTCCTGGTCGTCGAAGGCGACCATGGTGGGGGCGTCGAGGCCCTCCACCACCGCTTCGATCTCGAACCCGTCGGGCACCGAGATGTCACCGGTCCGGATGGGGCGGGCGCCGGCGGGAGCGGCGAGAAGAAGGACCAGGAGAACAGCGAACAGGAGCAACCACCTACGGGCCACAGCACCGCCTCGATCGGGGAGGCAACTGTAGTGCCGCCCGAGAGAGGCCGGAACGGGGCGGATTCGCCGTCAGAGGTGTTCGTCGACGAGACCGGTGACGGCTTCCTTGGCTCGCTGCACAGGCCCCCGGTCGGCCCACTGACCGGGCTCGATCGGCTCCGAGTTGACCAGGTCGTCGTCGAAGTGGGCGTCGAGCTCTGCCGTCACGTCGCCGTCGAGGATCACCATGTTGACCTCGTCGTCGCGCAGCAACGAGCGGGCGTTGAAGTTGGCCGAGCCCACGTTGGCCACCACGCCGTCGACGGTCATGATCTTGGCGTGGAGCATCGACGGTTGGTACGCCCACAGCTTGACGCCGGCGTCGAGCAGGCGGTTGAACTCCGACTCACCGGCCAGCTGCACGAACCGCTTGTCCATGTGCGGGCCGGGGATGAGGATCTCGACCTCGACGCCCCGCCCGGCGGCCCCGCAGAGCAGGTCGGAGGTGAGGTCGTCGGGGACGAAGTAGGCGGTGGTGATGCGCACCCGGCGACGGGCCAACAAGAGCAGAACCCGGAACAGCGTGCTCATGTCGTTCCACCCCGCCTCGGCTGCCCCCCGGAGGATCTGGATGGCGGTGGGGCCGTCGGTGGGCTGCTCGGGAAAGCGGTCGACGCCCTCGTCGAAGGGGTCGTGGCCGGTCTCGACCCAGTTCTGCACGAACGCGGCCCGGAGGCCGCAGACCGCTGGTCCCCGCACGCCGAAGTGGGTGTCCCGCCACTCCGAGGGGTCGCGGGCGTCGCCCCGCCATTCGTCGGCGATGCCGATGCCCCCGGTGAAGGCCACGTCCTCGTCGCAGATCAGGACCTTGCGGTGGGTGCGACGGTTGCTCTCCCAGAACTTGAGCTTGTGGACGGGCCGGAAGCGCTCGACCACCACGCCCGCCTTCTCCATGGTCTGGATGACCTCCTCGTCGAGGTCGTAGGCGCCGAGGGCGTCGAGTATGACGCGGACCCGCACACCCGCCTCCGCCCGCTCGGCGAGGGCGTCGGCCAGCTCCCTCCCGATGTCTCCGACCCAGTACACGAAGGTGAGGAAGTCGATGGTGGAGGTGGCCCCCCGGATGGCCTCGAACATCGCCGGGAATATGCGGTCGCCATTGCGGAGTACGTCGATCCGGTTGCCGTCGGTGGCGTGTATCCCGATGAGCCCTTCCAGGACCCGCCGAAAGCGATGGATCTCGTCGTCACGCTCCTCAGCCATGGTGCCCCCAACCTACCCAGGCGAGGGCGCAACTATCGTCGCGACCGCTATCATGCGCTCGAGCCGGCCGCCACTCTTTGGACCCCAGGGATCTGCGAGCTGACTCCCTTTCCAGGGAGCACACATGACAGATTTCCCCCAGGCCGGTCTCGATGCTGGTCGCGAGGCCCTCCGGCGGTTCCTCGCTGGTGAGGACGACCTCACCGCCATGCACACGAAGATCGCGTTGATCGCGACGGAGACCGTCCCCGGCTGTGACGTGGCCAGCATCACGATGCTGCGAGCGGGGAAGCCCACCACAGCGGCCTTCACGGGCAAGACCGCGCTTCTCCTGGACGAAAAGCAGTACGAGCTCGGTGACGGTCCGTGCCTGGCGGCGATACGGCATCGGGGCCTCGAGCGCGTGAACACGGCCTCGGACGACCGGTGGCCCGCCTTCGCGGCCGCGGCGTCGGACCGCGGCGTTCTTGCCGCGATGTCCATCCCGCTGGGAAACGACGACGCGGTCATGGGTGCGCTGAACCTCTACTCGGAGACCGAGGCGGAGTACGGCGCCGTGGCTCGGGATGTGGCGTGCGGCTTCGCGGATCAGCTCGGTGTCGCGGTGGCCAGCGTCACGCTGCATTCCGAAGGCTACGAGCTGGCCCAGCAGCTCCGACAGGCCATGGAGTCTCGTGCTGTCATCGAACAGGCCAAGGGCATCCTGATGGCTGCGCAGCGGTGCACGCCGGACGCCGCCTTCCAGTTTCTGGTCCGAGCGTCACAGAACCAGAACCGCAAGCTCCGTGGCATCGCCGCGGAGATCGTCGACCGCTACGCAGGCACCGAGGGTGCGACCACGACCGAAGGGGCGTAGGGCGGCCATCGGGGATCAGGCGACTGCCGACGGCGACCGTGCTGCCCGGCGGGAGCCGACGACGAGGAGCAGCGATGTGGGAGGAGCCCAAGGGCCGTACCGACGCCGCCCGGTCCGCCCGACCCGACTTCGCCTCGTGACGACCGCTCACCGCCAGGGGCTGCCGACCAGCAGCAGGACGGCCACCCCCGCCAGCACGCGGTAGGCGACGAAGGGAAGGAAGGACCGGCGACGGACCACGCTGAGCACGGCCCAGACCGCGATCCAGGCCGTCACCGCCGCCGTCGCGGCCCCGACGGTGGCGGCCACGAGGAAGTCGGCGTCGACCCCCTCGTTGACGACCTTGACGCCCTCGAAGAGGGCGGCGCCGGCGATGAGGGGGATGCCCATGATGAAAGAGAGCCGGGCCGCGGCGTCCCGCTCGAAGCCCAGGGCCCGGGCCGCCGAGATCGTCGCGCCCGCCCGGGAGACACCCGGCTGGAGGGAGAGGGCCTGGGCGCCGCCGACGAGGAGCGCGTCCCGCCAGGAGAAGGCGTCTGCCCCCCGCCGCGGGGCCACCCGGTCGGCGGCCACCAGGGCCAGGCCGAAGACGATGAGCATGACGCCGACGAGCCACGGCTCGCCCAGATGGTCGGTGATCGCGGATTCGAAGGCCGCTCCGGTGACGGCGGCGGGCACGCAGGCGACGGCGATCATCCACGGGAGGCGCTGGTGCGAGGTGCGCAGCTCGCGGCGCCGGAGGCTCTCCACGGCGCCCCGGGCCAGGCCGGCCAGGTCGCGGCGCAGGTAGGCGATGGCGCCGGTGAGCGTGCCCACGTGCAGGGCCACGTCGTAGGCCTTGGCCAGCTGGGGCGTCGGGAGCTCCCAGCCCAGCAGCCAGCGGGTGAGGATGAGGTGGCCGCTGGACGACACAGGCAGGAACTCGGTGGCCCCCTGGATGAGACCGAGGACGACGGCGTGGAGGATGGGCACGCGACCTCCGATCGTCCCGTCGATTCCCCGGACGGGGGAGCCTAGAGATCTTCGGCGGCGGCGGGCAACGCGCCGGGCCTGGGAGCCCTCCCTCCGCCGCTGACGGATCGGCCGGTCAGTTGGTAGTTTCTCCCTGTCACTATTGGCGGGTAAGCGCCACTGGGATGCGTACCTGCGGGGGAAGGTGGAGCCATCGTGAGCGCACTGCATGCGGTCCCGGTCGCCCGGGTCCCGGCCAGGGACCGTGCGTCGGGCCGGTCCATTCGGGTCCTGTCCGTCGTCGCCCTCATCCTGGGCACCCTCGCGCTCACGGTGTCCGGGGCGCCCTCGGCCGGGGCGGCGACGCCCACGATCACGGCCGTTGCCGCCGGCTGGAACCACAGCTGCGCCCTCACCTCCACGGGTGGCGTCAAGTGCTGGGGGGCCAACGAGTTCGGGCAGCTGGGTGACGGCACGACCACGCCCCGCTCGAGCCCCGTCGACGTCGTGGGGCTCGCCAGCGGCGTGGTCGCCATCGCCGCCGGCGGTCAGCGCACCTGCGCCCTGACGTCCGCGGGTGGCGTGAAGTGCTGGGGGAGCAACGTCTTCGGAGGGGTCGGCGACGGCACGACCACCGATCGCCATACCCCCGTCGACGTCTCGGGCCTGGCCAGCGGCGTCGTGGCCATCGCCGCCGGGGCCTTCCACACCTGTGCGGTGACCTCGGCCGGAGCCGCCAAGTGCTGGGGCGGCAACGAGTTCGGGGAGCTGGGCAACGGGACGACCGTCCCCAGCGGCGTCCCCGTCGACGTCGTCGGCCTGTCGAGCGGCGTCACGGCCATCACCGCCGGAGGGCGCCAGACCTGCGCGCTGAACACCGCCGGAGGGGTCAAGTGCTGGGGCCACAACCACGCCGGGCAGCTCGGCGACGGCGGTGGGAACAACCAGCGGACCCCCGTCGACGTGGCCGGGCTCAGCCGTGGGGGCGTCGAGATCGACGCCGGAGGGCGCCACACCTGCGCCCGGCTGTCGACCGGTGGGCTCAAGTGCTGGGGGCGTAACGACTTCGGCCAGGTCGGCGACGGGACCGCGACCGACCGGATCACCCCGGTGGACGTCTTCGGGCTGACCAGCGGCGTCACCAACGTCGCCACCGGTCGCTGGCACACGTGCGCCGTCGTCTCCGGAGGGGTGAAGTGCTGGGGCAACGTCGACGGTGACGGCGACGTCGGGGACGCGGGCACGCTCCGGCCGACCGACGTCGCCGGACTGAGCAGCGGCGCGGTCTCCCTCGCCGCCGGCGAGGGCCACACCTGCGTCGTGATGTCGAGCGGCGGGGTGAAGTGCTTCGGCAACAACGTGGACGGCAAGCTCGGGAACGGCACGACCGCCGTGTCCCGGTCGGCCGTCGACGTGATCTTCGGCGACGCGCCGGCCCTGGCCGCGACGGCGACGAGCCTGGGCGCCACCCCCAACCCCTCCACCGCCGGGCAGGCCGTCACCTTCACGGCCAGGGTCACCTCTTCGGCCCCCGGGTCGCCCACGGGGACGGTCACCTTCCGGGAGGGCACCACCGTGCTGGGCACGGCGGCCGTGTCCGGGGGCTCGGCCTCGTTCGCCACCTCGGCCCTGGGCGCGGGCTCGCACAGCGTCACCGCCGAGTACTCCGGTGACGCCGCCTTCGCCGGTTCCTCGTCGTCGGCGGTCACCCAGATGGTCAACCCGGCGACGCAGACGGCCACTTCCACGTCGCTCACCTCGTCACCCAACCCCGCCACGTCGGGCCAGCCGGTGACGTTCACGGCCCGGGTGCAGCCCACGTCGGGATCCGGGACCCCCACGGGAACGGTCTCCTTCCGGCGTGGGCGGCTCATCCTGGGCACGGGCACCCTTGTGGGCGGTGCGGCGTCGTTCACCACCTCCGACCTGCCGGAGGGCACCTACGACATCGCCGCCTCCTACTCGGGCAGCACCAGCTTCGCGGCGTCGGCCTCGGCGCCGGTGACCCAGACGGTGGCGCCGCCCTCGTCCGGCACCCCGGCGCTGAGCATCAACGACGTGTCGGTCGTGGAGGGCTTCGACGGGACGGTGTCGGCCACCTTCACCATCAGCCTCTCGGCCCCGAGCACCAATACGGTCACGGTCTCGGCCGTGACCCACGACGTCACCGCCACGGCGCTGAAGGACTACGCGCCGAAGTCGGCGACCGTCTCGTTCTCTCCAGGCCAGACCACCAGGACGGTGGTGGTGGGCGTCAAGGGCGACGTGCGGGACGAGCCCGACGAGACCTTCACCTTCGACCTCAGCAGCCCGGTGAACGCGACCATCGCCGACGGCACGGGCGTCGGCACGATCGTCGACGACGACTAGGCCGAGGCCACCGGCTCGAACCGCCGCAGCCGGAGGCTGTTGGAGACGACGAAGACGCTCGAGAACGCCATCGCCGCTCCGGCGATGAGCGGGTTCAGCAGGCCGGCGGCGGCCAGGGGAAGAGCGGCGACGTTGTAGGCGAAGGCCCAGAACAGGTTGCCCTTGATCGTCCGCAAGGTGCGGCGGGACAGGCGGATGGCGTCGACCGCGACCCGGAGGTCGCCCCGCACGAGGGTGAGGTCGCTGGCCGAGATGGCCACGTCGGTGCCGGTGCCCATCGCCAGCCCGAGGTCGGCCTGGGCCAGGGCGGCGGCGTCGTTCACCCCGTCGCCCACCATGGCCACCACCCGGCCCTCGGCCTGGAGGCGCCGGACGACGTCGACCTTGTCCTGGGGGAGCACCTCGGCCACCACCTCGTCGATGACCACCTCGTCGGCCACGGCGCGCGCCGCCCGCTCGTTGTCACCGGTCAGCAGCACGGGGCGGAGCCCCAGGGTCCGGAGGCCGGCGACCGCTTCCGCCGACGTGGGCTTGACCGTGTCGGACACGACGAAGACGGCCCGGACGGCGCCGTCCCATCCGGCCATGACCGGTGTGCGGCCCTCGGCCTCGGCCGCGTGCCGCGCCGCCTCCAGGGCGGGAGGCAGGGCCAGGCCCCGCTCGGCGAGCAGACGGGCCCGGCCGGCGACGATGGCCCGACCCTCGACCACGCCCTCCACGCCGAGGCCCTCCAGGTTCCGGAACGACTCCACGGGGGGCAGGGCCCCGGCCCGCTCCCTGGCCGCGGCGGCGATGGCGGCGGCGATGGGGTGCTCGCTGGCGTCCTCCAGGGCGCCCGTGAGGCGCAGGGCCTCCCGCTCGTCGACGCCGTCGGCCACGCGCAGGCCCACCAGCGCCATCTGCCCGGCGGTCACGGTGCCGGTCTTGTCGAGCACGATCGTGTCGACCCGGCGGGTGGATTCGAGGACCTCGGGACCCTTGATCAGCACGCCGAGCTGGGCTCCCCGGCCCGTGCCCACCAGCAGGGCGGTGGGCGTGGCCAGGCCGAGGGCGCACGGGCAGGCGATGATGAGCACGGCCACCGCGGCGGTGAACGCCGTGACCACGGGGTCGCCGGCCCCCAGCCAGAACCCGAGCGTGCCCGCGGCCAGGGCGATGACGACGGGGACGAACACGGCCGAGATGCGGTCGGCGAGGCGCTGCACGGGCGCCTTGCCCATCTGGGCGGCCTCCACCAGGCGGGCGATCTGGGCCAGCTGGGTGTCGCTGCCCACACGCGTGGCCCGCACCAGGAGCCGGCCACCGGCGTTGACGGTGGCGCCCACCACGGCGTCGCCGGGACCGACCTCGACGGGGACGCTCTCGCCCGTGAGCAGGGAGGCGTCGATCGCCGACGTCCCGCTCTCCACGACGCCGTCGGTGGCGACCTTCTCGCCGGGGCGAACGACGAAGGTGTCCCCGACCGCCAGCTGCTCGACGGGGAGGCGGACCTCCCGGCCGTCCCGTAGGACGGCCACCTCCTTGGCGCCGAGCTCGAGCAGGGCCCGGAGGGCGGCGCCCGACCGGCCCTTGGCCCGGGCCTCGAAGAACCGGCCGGCCAGGATGAACACGGTCACCGCCGCCGCCACCTCCAGGTAGATCTCGTGGACCCCGCTGCCGCGTCTGGGGGTGATGTCGAAGTCCATGACCATCCCGGGCATGCCCGCGTCGCCGAAGAAGAGGGCGTAGACCGACCAGCCGAAGGCGGCCAGGACCCCCACGGAGATGAGGGTGTCCATGGTGGCCGCCCCGTGGCGGAGGTTGGCCCAGGCGGCCCGGTGGAACGGCGCCGCGCCCCAGACCACGACCGGCGAGGCCAGCGTGAGCGAGAGCCACTGCCAGTTGGTGAACTGCCACGCCGGGACCATGGCCAGCACCAGCACCGGGAGGGCGAGGGCGGCGGAGACGAGCAGGCGCTGGCGCAGCGCGGCCTGGGCGCCGCCGTCGTCGGCGTCGGCCCGGCCGCCTTCGTCCGGCGCCCCGGGCTCGGCCGGCGGCTCGGGGAGGAGGGCCGTGTAGCCCGCGGCCTCGACCGACGCCACCAGCTCGTCGGGGGTGACGCCGTCGCCGTAGGCGACGCTGGCCCGCTCGGTGGCGAAGTTCACCGCCGCGGTGACGCCGTCCAGGCGGTTGAGCCGCTTCTCGATGCGGGCCGCGCAGGAGGCGCACGTCATCCCGCCGATGCGCAGCTCGACCTGGTGCTCGCCGTGGGGGGTGGTGGTGGTCATCGCATGTTCATGTTCGAATGGTCGACAGGCGCGGGCGCGCCTCCCGGGTCGGTGACCGCGCCGAGGCCGAAGCCCGCCGCGAACACGACAATTAGAACAACGGCAAAGGCCGCCAGCTTCCGTGGCGCGGTCAGGAGACGACCTCGTAGTCGCCGGCCTCGTCGACCGCCGCCCGGAAGGCGGCCTCGTCGACGGGCGTCTCGCTGGTGATGCGGACGGTGCCCGAGGCGAGGTCGACGTCGACGTCGGCGACGCCTTCGATCTTCTTCACCTCCTGGGTGACGGACTGCATGCAGTGCCCGCAGGTCATCCCGCTCACCTGGTACGTGGTCGTGGTCATGGGCATGGGTGCTGTCTCCTTCGATGGGTGGACGGTTCAGGCCGCCGGTCGACGGAGGTCGAGGCGGCGGAGCAGCTGGGCGTTGAGGGCGACGACGATGGTGGACGCGCTCATCAGCACGGCCCCCACCGCGGGAGGGAGGGTGACGCCCGCCCACGCCAGCACGCCGGCAGCCAGGGGAATGGCGGCGACGTTGTAGCCGGCGGCCCAGACGAGGTTCTGGGTCATCTTGCGGTAGCTGGCCGCCGACAGCCGGATGACGCCGACGACACCCCGGGGGTCGCTGGACGCCAGGACCACGCCCGCCGACTCGATGGCGACGTCGGTACCGGCCCCGATGGCGCGGCCGACGTCGGCCCGGGCCAGGGCGGGAGCGTCGTTGACGCCGTCACCGACCATGGCCACCGAGAGCCCCCGCCGCTGGAGCTCGGCGACCTTGGCGTCCTTGTCCTCGGGCAGGACCTCGGCCATGACCTCGTCGACACCGAGATCGGTCCCGACCGCCTCGGCCACCTGGCGGGCGTCGCCGGTGATCATCACGACCCGCTTGCCCATGCGGCGCAGGGTGTCGACGGCCTGCTGGGCTTCGGGCCGGACCTCGTCCTCGAGGGCGATGGCGCCCAGGATCTCGTCGGCTCGCACGAGGTACAGGACGGCCGCCCCCCTCGCCCTCCAGTCGTCGGTGGCGGCGCGAAGGGATTCGGGCTCCCGTAGGTCCCTCTCCCGGGCCAGCGCCGGCCCTCCCACCGCGTAGCGCACGCCCTCGACGGTGGCCTCGACGCCCCGGCCCGTGATCGACCGGAAGTCGGTGGCGCGGGCCCCGCCGTCGTCGCGGCTGCGGGCGGCGGTCACGATGGCCCGGGCCAGGGGGTGCTCGCTGTCGGCCTCGACCGCGCCCGCCAGGCGCAGGACCTCGGCCTCGGGCACCGACCCCGCGACCACCCCGCTCACCACGTGCTCGCCCTTGGTCAGGGTGCCCGTCTTGTCGAAGAGCACGGCGTCGATGGTGCGCATGCGCTCCAGGGCCAGACGGTCCTTGACGAGGATGCCGGCCCGGGCCGCGAGCGCGCTGGAGATGGAGACGACCAGGGGGATGGCCAGGCCGAGGGCATGGGGGCAGGCGATGACCAGGACGGTGACGGTGCGCACGACGGCGTCGTCGGCGTCGCCCACGAGCACCCAGGCCAGGTAGGTGAGGACGCCCGCCCCGGCGGCGGCGTAGAAGAGCAGGGCGGCGAAGCGGTCGGCGAGCGCCTGGGCCCGGCTGCGCGACGCCTGCGCCTCGGCCACGAGCCGCTGGATCCCGGCGAGGGCGGTGTCCTCGCCCACGGCGTCGACTCGGACCCGGATCGAGGTGTCGGTGGAGACGGTGCCGGCGACGACGCGGTCGCCGGGGCCCTTGACGACGGGACGGGACTCGCCGGTGACCATGGACTCGTCGAGCTCGGCCTCGCCGTCGACGATCTCGCCGTCGGCGGGGACCCGCGCCCCCGAGCGCACGAGGACCACGTCGCCGGGGGCCAGCTCGTCGAGCGACACCGTCTGGAGCTGGCCGTCGGGCCCGACCCGCTCGGCGTCGTCGGGCAGGAGCTCGGCCAGGGCGGCCAGGGCCGAGCTGGCCTGGCCCAGCGCCTTCATCTCCTGCCAGTGGCCGAGCAGCATGATCGTGATCAGGGCCGCCAGCTCCCACCAGAACTCGAGGTCGAACCAGTCGAGGCTGGTGGCCAGCGACGCCGCGTAGGCCACGGTGATGGCCATGGCGATGAGGAGCATCATCCCCGGGCGGCGGGTCTTGAGCTCCTCCCAGCCGCCGGCGAGGAACGGCCAGCCGGCCCAGGCGTAGATGACCGAGCCGAGCACGGGCCCGACCGACTCCATGCCGTAGAAGTCGAGCTCGTAGTCGAACCAGTCCATCACCATGTGGCTGGTGAGGACCACGGGGATGGTCAGGAGCAGGCTCCACCAGAACCGCCGGCGGAACATGCCGACGTGGTCGGCGTGGCCTCCGTGAGCGGCGTGACCGCCGTCTGTGCCGTGCCCGCCCGGAGCGTCGTGGCCCGGCCCCGAGCCCGCGTGTGCCTCGGCCTCGGGCGGCGGATGGTGGGCGACGTGGGAGGAGGCCATGGGCTAGCTCTTCAGCAGCCGCTGCACGGCGGCGGTGGCTTCGGTGAGCTTGGCGTCGGCCTCGGGGCCGCCGGCGGCGACGGCGTCGGCGACGCAGTGCCGCAGGTGGTCGTCGAGCATCCCGACGGCCACGCTCTCGAGAGCCTTGGTCGCGGCCGAGATCTGGGTGAGAACGTCGATGCAGTACCTGTCCTCGTCGACCATCTGGTGCAGGCCCCTGACCTGCCCTTCGATCCGTCGCAGACGCTTGAGCAGGTCGGCCTTCTTCATGGTGTAACCGGCCATGCAGGAACCATACCCCCCTACGGTATATTTCGTCAACTCGGTGGTGGGCTCACGTGCCAGCATGGGCGGGTGATCGGTGCTGCGGACTCGGGCGAGGCGGTCGGTGCCGTGCTGGGCACGGCCGCCGCCGCCGTCCTCTGGCTCGCGTTCGCCTTCCGCAGTCTCCGGCTGCGGGACGAGGACAGCCCCCGGTACATGGGCCTCTACCGGTGGACGGGGGAGCAGGTACAGACCCGTCGCCGGGCCGTCGCCTTCGCCGGGGGGTGGGGACTGGTGATCCTCGTCGTGAACCTCCTCATCGTCCGCTGAACCTGGGCGTCGTCCTCGCAGTGCAGCGGAGGGGCGGTGCCGACACCGCCCCTTCGAGACCCCCGATCCCCGCCTGGGTCCACGGGGAGCATGTCAGTCGACAGGCTCGTGGCCGAGCTTGGCCATGACGTTGTCGAAGACCGCGTGGGGCTGGGCCCCGACCACCAGCAGCTGCCTGTCGAGGAGCCAGGCGGGGATGGCGTTGACACCGGCCTTCTGCGCCGCCTCGCTGGACTGGCGCACCAGCTCGGCCCGCGCCCCCGAGTCCAGGGC
>DASZOE010000203.1:0-1703 GCA_035550945.1 Acidimicrobiales bacterium | reverse complement strand
TTCATCGACCGCGGCGTCGATCGAGGGTGGAGACCAGCGCGGCGCGGAGCCACAGCGCGGCGCGGACGAACGGAACCAGGAGCGCTCCGCCGCCGCGGGCGTGGAACTTCTCGTAGTAGCGCTGGATGCTCCTCGAGTGCTCGAAGGCCATCGGGCCCCGCTGTCCCTTCGTCGACACCCCGATCTGATGGACGACCTCGAGCTCCGGCGAGAACAGCACCGTCCATCCGCGACGGCGCAGCCTGGTGCACAGGTCGACGTCCTCGACGTACATGAAGTAGGCCTCGTCGAAGCCGCCGACGGCGTCGAACGCGGGCCGCCGGACCAGCATGCAGGTGCCCGACACCCAGTCCACGGGCCCGGCCCGGTTCGGCTCGCGGTCGAGCATCCGGTAGCGCCGGGTGAAGCGGTTGCCGGGCCGGACCAGCCCGAGGAAGGCATGACCGGCGGCCATCCCCAGGTCGGGGAAGCGCCGGACGGACGGGTAGCGGGTGCCGTCGGGATTGTCGACGCGAGGCCCGACGACGGCGAGCCCCTCGTCCTCGTCGAGGGCGGCGAGGAGGGTCTTGACGGACCCCGGCTCCACCACCGCGTCGGGGTTCAGGATCAGCACCAGGGAGGCGGCGGTCGCCGCCACCCCGCGGTTGGCCGCCCGCCCGAAGCCCAGGTTCGCGCCGGCCGGGATGAACCGGGCGTCGGGGTCGGCGGCGGCGAGCGCCGGGCCGGACCCGTCGATCGAGTCGTTGTCGACGACCACGACGTCCCGCACCCCTTCGTCGCGCAGGCTGCGGACGCACGCCAGGAGGTGGTCGCGGACGTTGTAGTTGACGATCACCGCGGCCAGCTCGTCGGCGCCGTCGGGGGCCACCGCTCAGAGCCTCTGCCAGCGGTAGCGTACCAACGAGCGCAGCACCGAGAGCGTGTCCTTCCATGTGTACTTCCGGCCCTCGCGCCGGTCCCTCCGGGCGTGGCCGACGGGGACCTCGTAGATGCCGTGACCGCGCCGGAGCACCTTGGCCGTGAACTCCGACTCGAACTCGAAGCGGTCGGAGTCGAGGCTCAGCCCGTCCAGCACGCGACGGTCGAACACCTTGAAGCCCGTGAGCATGTCCGACAGGGTGGTGTTGTAGAGCACGTCGGTGACCAGGGACAGGAAGCGGTTGACGGCCCACTGGGGCACCGACGGGCTCACGCCCTCGCCCGAGAAGCGGCTGCCGTACACCACCTTGGCGCTCCCCCGGAGCACGGGTTCGAGGAGGCGGGGCCAGTGCGACGGGTCGTACTCCAGGTCGGCGTCCTGGATGAGGACGATGTCGCCTCGGGCCCGGGCCAGCCCGGTGCGGACCGCCGCCCCCTTTCCCTGGTTCACGTCGTGGCGCACGACGTGGACGGTGGAGTCCTCGATGGCGGCCAGGATCTTGTCGGTGCCGTCGTCGGAGCCGTCGTCGACCACGAGGATCTCGAGGTCGAGGGGCAGCTCCACGAGCCGCATGCGGCGCACGACCTCGGCCACCGTGTTGCGCTCGTTGTAGACGGGCACGATCACCGAGAGCCCGCGGCGGTGACCGGGCCCGGTCGCCGTCTCCTGGCCGTCGGATTCCTGGCCGTCAGGCACGGCCGAACCACTCCGCGGTGCGGGCCAGCCCCTGTTCCAGCGGCACCTGGGGCTCCCAGCCGAGGAGCTCCCGGGCCAGGGTGATGTC
>DASZOE010000202.1:0-6149 GCA_035550945.1 Acidimicrobiales bacterium | reverse complement strand
GTCGACGGCGTGGTCGACGAGGTCACCGAGTTTGCCCTGGTGGCCTTCCAGAAGGTGAACGGCATGGCTCCCACCGGCGCGCTGTCTCCCGAGGTGACCACCGCGGTGCTGGCGACGAACGCCCCGCCCCCGCCGCTCGTGCCCGGCGGCGGGGCCAACCGGGTCGAGGTCGACCTCGCCCGCCAGGTCCTGTTCCTGTACGAGGGCGACTCCCTGTCCCGCATCCTCCCCGTGTCCTCCGGCAACGGTGAGCGCTTCTGCGAGGGCGGGCGCTGCCGCTACGCCGTCACCCCGACGGGCGACTTCAACATCTACCGGCAGGTGCAGGGCTGGGACAACGGCCCGCTGGGCGACCTGTACAACCCGCAGTACTTCAACGGCGGCATCGCCATCCACGGCGCCAGGTCGGTCCCGGCCGAGCCCGCGTCACACGGGTGCATCCGCATCCCGATGAGCGCGGCCGAGTGGTTCCCGCAGCACGTCGCCAAGGGAACTCCGGTCTACGTCCGCTAGCTCGGTCACCCTCAACGTGGCGATGAAGCACGGGATGCAGGCGTAGGCGCCGTTGAGACTGGTCGAGGGCGGTGACGAGGACGTCTCCCCGGCGCAGCTTCGTCACTGACCGCCTAACCTCGCCGTGGTGGCGGCAGCCAGGGGGCGGACGGGTCCCGTGCGGGCGGTCAGAGCGTGGTCGCTCGGCGCGGTGGCCGCCCTCCTCGGGATGGCCGTGGCCGGGTGCTCGAGCGCCGGGGACACCGAGGGCCTCGCCCTCGGGAACCAGGCCCAGGTCCCCGCCGAGGCGCCGACCCCGACGACCGCGGAGGCGCCTCCCGACGCCGCCGACCAGGAGTTCGTGACCACGACCACGAGCCCGCCCGCGCCCCTGCCCGGGCTGGGCAAGGGCGACAGCGGTCCCACCGTCGCCGCCCTCGAGAAGAAGCTGTCCGAGCTCCGCTACTTCGTCGGGGCGGTCGACGACGTCTACGACCAGAACACCGTGTACGCGGTCACCGCGTTCCAGAAGGTCACGGGGATGGAGCGCACGGGACGGGCCACCGACGACGTGATGGCGGCGGTCGACCGTACGACGTCGTCACCGCCGGCATTGGTCCCGGCGGGCGGCGCCACCCGGGTCGAGGTCGACCTCGCACGGCAGGTGCTCTTCCTCTACGAGGGAGGCAACCTCTCCACCATCCTGACGGTGTCCAGTGGTTCGGGCGCCCGCTTCTGCTCCGAGGGATGGTGCCGGCGGGCCGTCACCAACCCCGGCTCGTTCGCCGTCTACCGCCAGGCCCGGGGCTGGGAGAAGGGGCCGCTGGGCTCGCTGTACAACCCCCAGTACTTCGACGGCGGCATCGCCATCCACGGCGCCACGTCGGTGCCGCCAACACCGGCCTCGCACGGCTGCATCCGCATCCCGATGGCCGCCGCCGAGTGGTTCCCGTCGCGTGTCGGGATGGGGACGCCGGTCTACGTGGCCGGTCCCGACGGGGTCCCGCCGCCCCGCGTCGACCCTGCGGCCGCCCCACCGGGCACCATCTCGGCCACCCCGGACACCGTCGCCCCGCCGGTGACGTTCACGCCCGGGACCACGCCCCCGCCGGCGACGACGCCGACGACGGCGCCGGGGCTGCTCGACGGGCTACTGGGCGGGAGGAGCTGAGCCCGTCTCCTCGTAGCCGGCCCCGTCGTAGGCGGCCCCATCGTAGGCGGCATAGCCGGTGCGCTCGAGCTCGTCGGCGAGGTCGGGGCCGCCGCTGGCCACGATGCGCCCTCCCCGGAGCACCGAGACCCGGTCGGGGTGCAGCTCCCTGAGCAGGCGGCTGTAGTGGGTGATGACGAGGACGCCGAGGTTGGTCTCCGTGGTCAACCCCTCTACCCGGCGGGACACCGTGCGCAGGGCGTCGATGTCGAGGCCCGAGTCGATCTCGTCGAGCACCGCGATCTTGGGCCCGAGGACGGCCAGCTGGACGGTCTCGTTGCGCTTCTTCTCGCCGCCCGAAAGGTCGACGTTGAGCGGGCGGGAGAGGAGCGTCTCGCTCAGCCCGACGGTGCCCGCCTCGGCCGCCCCCAGCTCCGAGACCCGGGAGGAGTCGCGGCCGGACGCCCGCAGCGCCTCGGCCAGGGTGGCGGCGAGGGAGACGCCGGGCACCTCGGTGGGGTACTGCATAGCCAGGAAGAGACCGGCCTGGGCCCGCTCCCAAGGTGCCTTGCCCAGCAGCTCGACGCCGTCGAGGGTGACGCTGCCGCCGTGGACCTCGTAGCCGGGCGCCCCCATGATCACGTGGGCCAGGGTCGACTTGCCCGATCCGTTGGGCCCCATCACCGCGTGGACCTCGCCGGAGGACACGTCGAGGTCGACCCCCCGGAGGATCTCCTGGGAGTCGACGCCCGCCCGCAGCCCGGAGACGACCAGCCTGCTCACGGCATCTCCACCCACACGTCGTCGCCCTCGACCCGGACGTCGTAGACGGGCACGGGGCGGGTGGCGGGCAGGGACTGGGGCTCGCCCGTCTTGAGCGAGAACGTGCTCCCGTGCTTCCAGCACTCGATCTCGACCTCGTCGGGCCAGACCTCGCCCTCGGCGAGGGAGAAGTCGGCGTGGCTGCACCGGTCGCCCACCGCGTAGAAGTCGTCGCCGATGCGGACGAGGGCGATGCGGTGGCGGCCCACGTCGAAGCGGCGGGCCGTGCCCGGGGCCAGGTCGTCGACGCCGCAGAGGCGTTCCCGGGTGGCCATCACGATCCCTCCGCGGCCAGGCGCCCGGCGATCGCGGCGCGGACCCGGGTGACGAGGGCGGGCGTGGGCAGGCGGTCGAGGACCTCGCCCAGGAACCCCAGGACGATCAGCTGCTCGGCCACGTCGGACGGCACACCCCGGCTCTCCAGGTAGTAGCGCTGGTCCTCGTCGATCGGCCCGACCGCCGAGGCATGGCTGCAGCGCACGTCGTCGGTCTCGATCTCGAGGTTGGGCACCGACTCCGCTCCCGCTCCCTCGGAGAGGACGAGGTTGCGGTTGGTCTGGAAGGCGTTCGTGCCCCGGGCCTTCTTCCCGACCCGGATCAGACCGGAGTACACGGAGCGGCCCCGATCCTGGACGGCCCCCTTGAAGAGGAGGTCGCTCGTGGAGGAGGGGGCGGCGTGGTCCTGCAGGGTCCGGAAGTCGTGCATGCGCTCGCCGTCGGCGAAGTAGGCGGCGGTGAGGTAGCTGGTGCCGCCCTGGCCGGTGATGCGGGAGTCGGTGCGGACCCGGGCGTAGTCGCCGCCCAGGGCGACGGCGGAGGACCGCAGGGTGGCGTCCCGCCCCACTTCGCTGACCTGGTAGCCCACCTGCCACACCCGGGGCCCGAGGTCCTGGACGTTGGCGTACCGGACTCGGGCGGCCTCGGCCAGGTTGAGCTCGACCACCGGGTCGACGAAGGCGGAGACGTCGAGGGAGCCGACGTGCTCCAGGAGGGTCACGCCGCTGTCGGCTCCGGCGTCGACGATGGTCCGGGGGAAGACGGCCAGGCCGTCACCGTCGATCCAGTGCAGGACGACGACCGTGCCCTCCACCTCCACGCCGCGCGGGACGCGCACGACCGTGGCCCCGCGGAGAAAGGCGGCGTTGAGCTCGCCGAAGGCGTCCTTCCCGCCGGCGGCCAGGTGGCCGAGGACGTCGTCGCCGTCCTCGAGGTCGGCCACGTCGGCGACCCGGAGGCCCTTGGCCGCGGCCGCGGGGTCGACGTCCACGCGGGCCACGCGCCCGTTGCGCACGAGGACCAGCGCCGCCCAGGGGGCGGACGCGGCGACGACGGGCTCCAGGACGGCGGGGACGGCCCCGTCGCCCTCACCCGCCGCCTCGGCCGCGCCGTCCCCGCCGGCGGGGACGTAGGCCTCGAGGTCGAGCGAGCCGATGCGGCTGTAGCGCCAGACCTCCTCGGCCTCGGTGGGCAGCTCGAGGGCGGCGAAGCGCTCGGCGGCCGCCTGCCGGCGGGCGCGCAGCCACGACGGACCGGGCAGGGCAGCGGCGACGTCAGCGGTGAAGCGTCTCAGCGGGGATCCCTCTCGCGAGAAGGGGCCGTCTACACGGCCCCACTGGGCCAGTGTAGTGCCGCCGGTCAGGTACCGGTCCGGGCGCCGACTCGGGCACGCACCCCTGGAAGGGGGCGTTTCGGCCGGCGAGTCCGATCAGCGCGCCCGGCGGGAGCGGGTGGGCTCGGCCTCGGCGCCCGCGCCGTCGCCGTTGGACGGCGGGGGCGGCGTCTCGGCCGCGGCGATCCGAGCCGCCCGGCGCCGCCCCGAGTTCCCGGCGGCGTCGTCGACCAGCCGACCCACCTCGGCCCCGTCGATCGTCTCGTTCTCGAGCAGGGCGCGGGCCACCGCGTCGAGCCCGCGGCGGTGGAGCCGGAGGGTGTCGCGGGCCCGGTCCTCCTGCTCGCGGAGGATGCGCTCGACCTCCTCGTCGATCACCCGGGCCGTCTCGTCGCTGTACTCCCGGCTGTGCATGATGTCCTCGCCGAGGAAGACCGTTCCCTGCGACCCCCAGGCCATGGGGCCGACCCGGTCGCTCATGCCCCATTCCCGGACCATCTTGCGGGCCAGCTCCGTGCAGCCCACGAGGTCGTTGTTGGCACCGGTGGAGATGGTGCCGAACACCAGCTCCTCGGCCATGCGCCCGCCGAGGCGGACGACGAGGGAGTCCTCGATGTAGGGGCGCTGGTAGATGTGGCGCTCCTCCAGGGGGAGCTGCTGGGTGACGCCCAGGGCCATGCCAGTGGGCAGGATCGTCACCTTGTGGACGGGATCGGCGTGCTCGAGGGCGTAGGCGAGCACCGCGTGGCCGCCCTCGTGGTAGGCGATGACCTCCTTCTCCTCGTCGGAGATGGCCATCGACTCCCGGCGCTGGCCCATGATCACCCGGTCACGAGCGGCCTCGAAGTCCTCCATGTGGATCTGCTGGGAGCCCCGCCGCACCGCGAAGAGGGCGGCCTCGTTCACCAGGTTGGCCAGGTCGGCGCCGCTCATGCCCGGCGTGCCCCGGGCGACGAGGCCGAGGTCGACGTCGTCGGCCAGGCGCTTGTCCTTGCAGTGGACCTGGAGGATGGGGAGCCGCTCCTCCAGGTCGGGGAGGGGCACGACGACCTGGCGGTCGAACCGCCCGGGCCGCAGCAGGGCCGGGTCGAGGATGTCGGGCCGGTTGGTGGCCGCCATCATCACCACGCCCTCGGTGGTGTCGAAGCCGTCCATCTCCGAGAGCATCTGGTTGAGGGTCTGCTCCCGCTCGTCGTGCCCTCCGCCCAGCCCCGCGCCCCGCTTGCGCCCGATGGAGTCGACCTCGTCCACGAAGATGATGCACGGGGCCTGCTTGCGCGCCGTCTGGAAAAGGTCGCGCACCCGGGCCGCGCCCACCCCGACGAACATCTCCATGAAGTCGGAGCCGGTGATGGACATGAACGGCACTCCGGCCTCGCCGGCGACGGCCCGGGCGATGAGGGTCTTGCCCGTTCCCGGCGGGCCGACGAGCAGCACTCCCTTGGGGATGCGGGCCCCGATGTCCTTGAACTTGCCGGGCGACTTCAGGAAGTCGACGACCTCGTTGATCTCCTGCTTCACGCCCGTGTAGCCGGCCACGTCGGCGAACGTCGTCTTGGGCTTCTCGGTGGTGTACACCTTCGCCTTCGAGCGCCCGATGGACATGAGCCCCGCCATCTGGCCCTGGGCCCGGCGCCCCATCCACCACCAGAAGGCGAGGAGGAGGCCGATGGGCAGCACCCACACGAGGATCGTGCCCACGACGTTGGAGCTCGGGGGCAGGAAGCGGACGCGGACGCCCTTCTCCTCCATGAGGGTGAGGTCGCTCTCAGGGATCTCTCGCGGCCCGGTGGTGGTGTAGGACTTCCCGTTCTTGAGCTTGCCCGAGATGTGCGACGACTCGTTGGAGATGTCGGCGGTGGCCACCTCGCCGGCGGTCACCTTCTGGCGGAACGAGCTGTAGCTGATCTGGTCGGAGTTCGACCGCCCGAGGCTGGGGGCGAGGAACACGCCCACCAGGGCCAGCGCGATCAGGGCCCAGACGAGCGGTCGGGGCCAGCCCGGCCGCTCCGGAAGGGTGGGCGGCCCGGAGCGGTCACGCCGCGCGCCGGGCGGCGGCGGGGGGGGCGGGGGGCT
>DASZOE010000201.1:0-2146 GCA_035550945.1 Acidimicrobiales bacterium | reverse complement strand
CCCCTCCGGCACCGGCGCCGGGGGCGGGGGCGAGGCGGCCCTTCCGCGCAGGCCCAGGCTGCGGGCGCAGGCCGGCCAGTGGCTCCAGCCCTTGGTCGAGGCCAGGCGCAGGGCGGCCTCGTCCTGGACGTTGGGGGGCGCGGCATGCGGCAGCCCGCCGTAGCCGAGCGACTTCCAGGTGGACGCCGAGAACTGGTAGGCGCCGTAGTAGCCGTTGCCGGTGTTGGTGCGGTAGTTCCCGTCGGACTCGCAGTCCCGGAGCGCGGCCAGGTCGGCCGACGGGGAGCGCTCGTGGGCGGTGGCGTCGCCGGGGCCCGACGGGAGGTCGGTCACCGCCAGAAGGGCGGCGACGGAGAACGTGGCGGCAAGGGCCGCAGGGCGGGGTGTGCGCATCTTGCGCCTCCTTGAAGGAGCCTGGGGGACAGGGCATCAGGTGTGGCCTGGGGTGCGGGCACTCGTCTGTTGGCCATGCAGCTCGCGAGCCGCCGAGCTCGGGACCGGTGTGTCCGTACGAGGTGAGACGGAGACCCGTTCGGGGACGTGGTTCCGGGTGTAGGCAAACCTCCTGAGAGGGGAGCGACGGGCGGACCACCAGGCCGCGGGGCCGTGGCAGTCGACGCCGCCCCCGACCGTAGCAGGCCCCTCCCGCGCCCTCGTGGCTTTCCTGTGACGGTGGTCACCAGGGGCCTCTCAAGAGGCCGGCCTCCCCCGCCGATGAACACCGCAGGGCGCCGGCACAGAGGGGCGTGCACAGTGTCGTCGGGCAGAGGTCCGCGAGCCGAGACGAGGACGGCAGGCGAGGTGGGCGAACGGCGTCCGTCCGAAGAGGCCGCGGCCGAGGCCGACGCGCCCGTGTTCGCCCCGTCCGACCTCCTGGACCACCGGGCCGAGGAGAAGGACCTCATGGCCCGCTCGCTGCTCGGCCTGTGGGCCATCGGCGCCACCGTCTTCCTGGTCGCCCTGGTGGCCGATCCCCTCTCGAGGACCCAGACCGAGCTCCTGGTGCTGCTGGACGGCGTGGGCCTGATCGCCCTGGTCATCGTCGCCCTGGAGCGGTCGCACCTGCCGGCGTGGACGGCGGAGGCCTGCGCCTACCTGTGCCAGCTCATGGTGAGCTGCGTGGTCTGGGCCTACGGGGCCGACTCAGCCCGCTTCGCCCTCTTCTACCTGTGGTTCTCGGTGCACGCGTTCTACTTCCTGCCCTGGCGCCGGGCCGCCCGCCAGCTCGTCGTGGTGGGGGTGAGCTACTCCCTCGCCCTGGCCGCCGCCGACATGGGCGGCAAGGCCGCCGTGCAGTGGGCGCTGACCATGGCCACCCTGGCCGTGATCTGCACGATGGTGGCGGTGCTGCGCCGGCGGGTCGACGGCCTCGTCGCCCGGCTGGCGGCCACCGCCGTCACCGACGCGGTGACGGGCCTGGGCAACCGCCGCAGCTTCGACGACCTGCTCGAGCGGGAGTTCGAGCGGGCCCGCCGGGCCAACCACCCGCTCACCCTGGTGCTGGGCGACCTCGACGGATTCAAGATCGTCAACGACAGCGCCGGCCACCGGGCCGGCGACGACGTCCTCCGGCGGTTGGCGGCGGTGCTGGAGGAGACGTCCCGCCGCCCCGAGCCGCCGATGCGCCTCGGCGGCGACGAGTTCGGCTTCGTCCTCGCCGCCAGCGACGAGTTCGACGGCCGCCGCTTCGCCGAGCGGATGCGGGTGGCCATCAGCCAGGAGTTCGCCGCCGACCCCCACCCCGTCACCATCAGCCTCGGCCTGGCCACCTATCCCCACCACGCCCCCGGCCTGGCCGACCTCGTCAGGGCCGCCGACGACGCCGTCTACGCGGCCAAACAGGCCGGCCGCAACCGGACCATGGTGGCGACAACCACCCCCGAGGCCGTCCCGTCCCGGCCGTAGCCGGCCCGCTCCAGCCAACCGGCGGGTGGGTCGGGTACCAGTGCCCTGGCGCGTGTCTCCACCGCCAGTTCGGAGAAATTTCTTCCTCCGAGGCCTTGCGGCGTTGCACGAGCGTTCCTAGTCTCGGCCTCGACAGGGCGGAAGCACTCCGGTAGGCGCAACGCCGGGGTCGACGGGCGGATCACGGGCGACACGGGCGGTGGCGCATGGCACGGCGGTCGGTCGGTGGTGGGCCATGACG
>DASZOE010000200.1:0-18940 GCA_035550945.1 Acidimicrobiales bacterium | reverse complement strand
TCCTTGAGCCGCTCGACCAGCTTGCGCATGAGGACGCCCTTCTCCTCGAAGGGCGTGACGACCGTCTCGTGGGCCATGTGCACCTTGGGCAGGCCGGCGACGACCTCGGAGAGCTTGACCTCGGCCTTGGCCAAGAGCTCGAGCACGTTGACGAAAGCGGCGGTGGCGTCGAGGGCGGGAAGGAACGCGGGGAAGATGAAGCCGCCGTCCTGGCTGGCGGCCAGGGTGACGTTCTCGGCCGCGGCCACGTCCATCAGGTCGGCGGACGAGAGCTTCGTCCACACCACCTCGGCGCCGGCGTCGGCGGCGATGCGCTCGGCGCCTCGGCTGACGGCCACGGGCATGGCGATGCGGGCGCCGTCGCGCACCGCGCAGACGAGCGAGATCAGCGCCATCAGCGCCTCCTCGTCGGTGAGGACGTGGCCCGAGTCGTCGATGAGGACGATGTGGTCGCCGTCGGGGTCGATCCCCGCCCCCAGGCCGGCGCCGGACGCCCGCACCAGATCGGCCACCCGAGCTGCGTGGGCGCCCTTCTCATAGGAGACGACTCCGACGGTGGAGGCGAAGGGGTTCACGGCGTGGACGTCGGCCCGGAGCTTGCCCAGCAGGTTGGGCATGACCAGCGACGTCGACCCGAAGGCGTAGTCCATGACGACCCGGAAGCCGGCGTCGCGGATCGCGTCGGTGTCGACGCTCGCCATGAGGGCGGCGCTGTAGTACTCGACGGCGTGGGGCGGGAAGCCGATGTCGCCGATGTCGGCGGCGAAGACCCGGCGGAAGTCCTGGCGGTGGAACGCCCGCTCGATCTTGCGCTGGGCGCCCTCGGCCAGGTCGGTGCCGTCGGCGTCGAAGAACCGTAGGGTGACGCTCTGGGCGTCGCCGGGGACCAGCCGCACCGTGACACCACCCTCGGCCCGTTCCGTGCGCACGTGGAAGCGGGTGACCGGGACGGGCGACATCTCCAGGTCCTCGACGTTGATCCCCGTGGCGTTGAAGCCGGCCATCATGGCCCGCTTCAGGGCCCGGGCGGCGCGACTGGGGTCGCGCGAGGTGGTGACCGTCGCCCCCTTCTTCAAGGTGGTGCCGTACGCCATGGCCACCCGCACCGCGAGCTCGGGGGTGACGTCGACGTTGGCAAGGCCCGACACGCCCTTGCGCCCGAAGAGGGTGCGCGACCCCCGCGACTCCCAGACGATGGACGAGTTGACGATGGCCCCGGCCTCGACCGTCTTGTACGGGTACACCTTCACGCCGGGGTTGATGACGGCGTGGTCGCCGACCAGGCACTCGTCGCCGAGGACGACGCCCTCCTCGCAGCGGGCGTAGGGGCGGAGGTCGGTCGAGCGACCCACCACCGTGCCCCGGAGCTGCACCGACTCGGCCAGGTACGCGTTCTCGTGCACCACCGAGCGGTCGAGGGAGGCGTCGGCCCGGACCATGACGTTGTTGCCGATCACCGTGTACTCGCCAAGATGGGCACCGGCCTCCACCCGGCAGTGCTCGCCGACGACGACCGGGCCCTGCACGTCGGCTTCGGGGTCGACCTCGGAGCCCTCGCCCAGCCACACACGCTCGGAGACCTGGAAGCCGGGGACCTCGATCTCGACCTTGCCGTCGAGGGCGTCCCGGTGGGCGTTCACGTAGGCGTCGAGGGTGCCGACGTCCTCCCAGTAGCCGTCGGCCACGAAGCCGAAAAGGGGCTTCTCCGCCTCCAAGATGGCGGGGAACACGTCATCGGAGAAGTCGACCGACTTCCCCTCGGGGATGTAGTCGAAGATCTCGGGCTCGAGGACGTAGATGCCGGTGTTGACGTTGTCGCTGAACACCTGGCCCCAGCTGGGCTTCTCGAGGAAGCGCTCGATGGAACCGTCGTCGCGCGTGATGACGATGCCGAACTCGAGGGGGTTCTCGACCGACTTGAGGGCGATGGTGGCCATCGCCCCCCGGTCCTTGTGGAAGTCGACGACGGCCCCGATGTCGATGTCGGTGAGGACGTCACCCGAGATCACGAGGAAGGGCTCGTCGAGCTCGGCCTTGGCGTTGCCGACGGACCCGGCGGTGCCGAGGGGCGTCTCCTCGGTGGCGTAGACCATGCGCACCCCCCACTCCTCGCCGTCGCCGAAGTAGCTGCGGACGCTCTGGGGGAGGAAGGCGAGGGTGACGACGATGTCGTCGAAGCCGTGGCGCTTCAGCAGACGCACAATGTGGTCCATCATCGGCCGGTTGACCAGCGGGATGAGGGGCTTGGGGGTGTTGGAGGTGAGGGGCCGGAGGCGGGTGCCCTCACCGCCGGCCATGATGACGGCCTTCACCCTGCCGACCCTATCCGACGGGCTCGCGGGGCCCGGCTGGCCCGGCCCGCCTTGAGGGCCTCCCGCCCCAGCGGGATGTACCGGATGGCCGAGAAGTAGGCGAAGCCCAGGCCGACCACGGCGCAGGGCCAGGCCACGGCCCGGGCCGCGTCGGCCCAGGACAGGTCCTCGGCGTGGGAGACGAGGAACAACGGGAAGGCCACCATGAGCAGGAAGGTCCCCGTCTTCCCCGCCCACTGGACGTCGATGCGGCGGGCGCCCAGGGCGGCCAGGGCGACGACGCCGGCGCCCACCGCGACCTCCCGGAAGATGGCGAGCCACGCCACCCACGCCGGCACCGCCCCGACGAGGAGGATGGAGAAGATCCCGACGGCCAGCAGGATGCGGTCGGCGGTGGGGTCGAGGACCTTGCCCACCGTGGACACCTGGTCGTAGCGGCGGGCGATGAAGCCGTCGACCCAGTCGGTGGCCCCGAGGAAGGCCAGGAGAACGGCGGCCGCCACCTCGTTGTCCCGTCCGAACAGCAGCCACAGGAACAGCGGGACGCAGCAGAGCCGCCCCAGCGACAGGACGTTGGGGACGGTGAGGATGCGGTCCTCGCCCGCATTGGCGGGGCCCCCGGCGGAGGCGGGTTCCGGGTCGCCGGGCACCGCCGGAGTCTAGGACGGCTGCCGCGATGGGAAATGATGGAGCGATGGCCCAAGCCTCCACGTCGACCGGCGCCCTGCTCGACCACCTCGTCACCTCCCACCTGGCCGGCCCGGTGGCCACCACGGTGGGCGCGAGCCTCGCCAACCACGAGCAGCTGGTGTCCGGCGACCCCGAGTACACCTTCGGGCTCTCGGACTGGCGGGACGCCAGCTTCGAGGAGGCGGTGACCGCCATGGAGGCCGCCGGCGGTCGACCCCGCGGGCGCCCCGGCGCCGGCCCCGACGACGGCGCCGAGATCGATCCCGAGGCCGCGGTGGCGGCCATCGGCCTCCACCGCGACCGGCTCGCGCCGTTCCTCACCCGTCCCGGCGGCCGGGTGCTGCTGGCCACCGGTCACCCCTTCGCCCTCCTGGCGCACTACGGGGCCCTGGCCCGGAACCTGACCGCGGCCGGGGCCGAGGTCCTGCGCCCCCTGGAGGGCCAGCGCCGGAGCGTGACCACGCCCGACGGCAAGCGGGCCTCCATCCGCTACCTCGACGGTGTGGCGTGCCTCTACCAGGGCGCCGCCCTCCGCCACACCCACCGGCCCGACTACATGGATGCGATGCTCGACGCCGTCGGCCCCGAGGGTCGCCCCGACCTCGTCGTGGCCGACCACGGCTTCGCCGGCGCCGCCGTGGAGCGGGGGCTCCCGACCCTCTCGATCGCCGACGTCAACGATCCCGCCCTGCCCCTGGCCCAGGCGCGGGGCCGCACCGACGGTGTGCTGGTGATCGACGACGGCCTCGACGCGTCCCTCTTCGTCCCTGTCACCGAGGCGATCCTCGGCGGCAACGGAACCTGCTGAGCCGCAGGCGGAGCCCGATCGACTCGACGGAGCGGGCGGAGCCAGCGGGTGACGCCGGTCACAGCATCCCGAGCAGGTCCTCGAAGTCGATGGGCGGAGCGTCGTCGGCCCGCTCCAGCACCGCGTTCATGTCCCGCTGGATGTCGTTGGCCTGGCGGACGACGCCGTCGGTGACCTCGCCGAACGACCGGATGCGGCCGCCGGACGGGACCATCACGTCGAACAGCTTGGCCGGGTCCCGGGAGCCCGTCTGGGCCCCGATGTCGTCGAGGAGGAAGCGGTAGTTGCTGATGGCGCGGCTGAAGGAGTCTTGGAGCGAGTAGAAGTCCCACACGCGGCCGAACTCGACGAAGGCACCCAGCCGGCTGTTGCCGGCGTCCCCGCCGTGGCCGGTGAGGATGACCTCGACGGTGCGCTCGATGAGCCGGGTGGGGGCGGCACACGCCCGGTGGGTGTCGGCCCGGAGGAGATGGCCGTGCTCGTCGGCGAAGCGGACGACCTCCGACGCGGACACCCGTGCCGCCGGGCCCCGGCGGTTGAGCATGTCGACGGCCGCCGAGAACACGCCCCGGCTGGCCTTGAACATCGAGGCGATGAAGGACGGCATGTGGCGATGGGGGGGGAGCGGGTCACGACCGCGGTAGAAGAGGACGAGGGGAAGGGTGAGCCCCACGTAGCTGACGTCGAACAGCCCCCGGACCGTGCTGCGCCGGGCCGGCTGCAGCTGCAGGTAGTGGCCGGCCAGCCAGGTGAACCCGTCCAGGACCTCCCCCATGTCGTGGCGGAGGGCCTCGTAGGCCGAGAGGTTCATGGGACCGCCGTAGCGCGAGGGCGTGTCCTTGTGGGGACAGGGCACCATCTCCATCGGGATGCCGGCCTTGTGGACGCGGCGGCGGGCGCTCTTGGGGGCCGCGTCCTCCAGGAGGAGGCGGCCGTTCTCGTCGGTCTGGTCGCGGACCGTGAGCAGCTGGGACAGGCGCATGCCCGGCGGCGGAGCGGAAGCGCCCCCGGTGGAGGCGGTCTGGGTCTCGTGCATGGCGGTCCGCCCCGGCGTCGTCTGGGGTCGGGCGAGTGTAAGACGTCTCCTCGCCCGGCGCCGGCGCTACCGTCGGACGCGCCATGGCCGACGACGTCACGGTGGTCGAGGCCGCCGGGCGGCAGCTGCCCATCACCCATCCCGGCAAGGTCTTCTTCTCCGAGCGGGGGGAGACCAAGCTCGACCTCGTCCGTTACTACCAGGCCGTCGAGGAACCCCTGCTGGCGGCCATCGGTGGGCGGCCCGTGCTCCTGCAACGGTTCCCGAACGGGGCCGGGGGCTCGTCGTTCTTCCAGAAGCGGGTGCCCGACAACCACCCTCAGTGGCTCGAGACCACCGTCGTCAGCACTCCGAACGGGACGACGTCTCAGGCCCTGGTGGCCGCCGACCTGGCCCACGTCCTCTGGGCCGTCAACCTCGCCTGCCTGGGCTTCCACGTCTGGCCCACGCGGGCTGCCGACCCCGAGCACGCCGACGAGCTGCGCATCGACCTCGACCCCACGCCGGGCGTGACCTTCGCCATGGTCCAGGAGGCCGCCCACGACGTGCGGGCCCTCCTCGAGGAGCTGGGCGTCGTCGGCCTCCCCAAGACGACCGGCAACCGGGGCATCCACGTCTACGTCCGGCTCCAGCCCCGCTGGACGTCCTACGAGGTGCGGGCCGCGGCCGTGGCCATCGCCCGAGAGCTCGAACGACGCCGCCCCGACCTGGCCACCGCCGCCTGGTGGAAGGAGGAGCGGGGCACCCGTGTCTTCGTCGACTTCAACCAGAACGCCCCCCACAAGACGATCTTCGGGGCGTGGTCGGTTCGGGCCCGGCCCGGGGCCCAGGTCTCGACTCCGTTCGGCTGGGACGAGCTGGACGGCATCGTGCCCGACGACCTCACCATCGCCACCGTCCCCGCCCGGGTGGCGAGCCGGGGGGACCCGTGGGCGGCGATGGCGTCCGAGCCCCAGTCCCTCGAGCCCGTTCTCGCCCTGCACGAGCGCGACCGGGCCGCCGGCCTGCCCGACGCCCCGTGGCCGCCGGTCTACCCGAAGATGCCGGGCGAGCCGCCCCGCGTCGCGCCGAGCCGGGCCCGCAAGGAGCCCGAGCCCTAGCCCCTCCCCTGGAGCCGGCGGAGGCCGATCGTCCGGACGACCTCGGTGGTGCGGCCCCGAAGGCGCTCCTGCAACTCCTCCGCCTCGTGCCAGAGCCGCGCCGCGGAGGCAGCGTCGGTGGCCGCTCGGAGGCGGTGGCTGCAGTCGAGCAGCTGACCGGTGATCTGCCGGACCTGGGCGTCCTCCACCAGCCGGAGCTGCTTGCGGACCGTCTCCCGGGCGGGGCCGTCGCCCCCGGGGGGCGAGGCCGGGCCACGGCCGTTGGGGCTCACTCCGTCGAGAGGCGGACGGCACGCCTGCACCGTGGCGTAGACGGCCATCTGCAGGGTGAACAGGGTGCTGGCCTGGTCGCTCGTGCGGCTCCGGCGGCGTTCCGCGACCCGCATGCCCACGCCGATGGACGCGACGACGAGGACGACCGCGACGAGGACGACGACGAGGAGTACGACGGGTAGTGGCACGCCAGCACGGATCGTAGGTCGGCGCCCTCGACCCGCGCCGGGGTCGCGCCTCGGGCGTGCAGGCGCGCCTAGCTCTGGTCCGTGGGCTCTCCTCCGCCCGTCTCCTCGACGACACGGGCGAGGGCCTGGTACAGCCGCTCGACCCCCGCCGTCGGCGACTCCAGGGCGGCCAGCCGCCGGTCGATGCTGTCCCGCCAGGCCCGGGCCTCGGCCTGGGCCTCGTGGATCCGGGCCAGGGCCTCGCCGATGCCCTCGAGCTCCTCGCGCATCGCCACCACGGCCTCGGCGACGAAGCGGGCCTTCTCGACGGCGACGCCGGCGCTGTCCTCCCGCGCCGTCACCCGCTCGGCGATCGCGTCCAGCTCGCGATAGAGGCCCTGGACGTCGGCCGGGAGCGAGCGCATCTCCGACGCCAGCTCTTCGACCTGCCGGGCCGTCGCCTGCTCCACGGCCGCCGGAAGGGAGCGCAGCCCGTCGAGGCGCGCGTCGATCTCGCCGACCAGGTTCCGGACCGCGGCCAGCTCCCCCCGGAGCCGCTCGACCGATCGCTGGGCGGACCGGACGCCGGGATGCGACGTGAGGGCCTCCTGGAAGACGACCTGGGCCCGGCCCAGCTCGTTGAGCCTCTGCTCGAGGGCCCGGACGTCCATCGAGAGGGCGCCGATCTCGACCAGCCGGGACTCCGTCGCCGTGAACCGCTCGTCGCCCCGCTGCTGGGCGCCGGACATCTCGGCCGCCAACCGGCTGAGCTGCTCGGTGGCGGTCGTGACCTCCTGGCGGAGGGCGGCCACCTCCTCGGTGTCGGCGGTCACCTCCCAGACGGGGGCCACACCTGGCCCCGGGGACCAGGAGCGCTCGGCTGCCTCCAGCGCCGCCAGGCGCTCTTCGAGAGCCTCGACCCGGTCGGTGAGCACGGTGAGCACCCGTCCGCACTCCTGGGCGGCGCGGGCGGCCCACAGGACGCCGCGGTACACGCCCTCGCTGTCCTCGGCCGAGGTGGGCATGGGTCCCGGCCGGGCCTCTCCACCCACCTCGTCGGCCAGCACCGCCTCCACGGCGTCGGCGATCGCGGGCTCCAGCTCGGGAGGGACGGGCGTCTCCGACTTGGGCCCGGGAGCCATGCGGCGGGGCGGGGGGAAGAGGACCTCGTCGGCCTCGTCCTCGGGTGGGACGGCCTGGCGTGCGGTGGGAGCCTCGATCCGAGCGGGGACGCCTCGGGGCCCTGACTGCGAGGGCGTCACCGGGCCGACCCTACCGGCTCGGGCGCCGCCGGGTGCTGTTGACCGCGCCCCGGGCGGGTGACAGGATGGCTGTTCACGGCTGTCCACCAGCCATGACCAAGACGGGCGTCGTCGGCGGGCGGTTGAGCGCCGTGCCGACGGTGCAGGTTCGGGCGGACGCTTCTGCGACTGCGCGGGCCGGCCCCTCGTCAGAGCTCTCAATGTTGCCAGAGGCGTTGCCGAGACCGCCAGAGCTGTTCCCCGAGACGATGGGCCGGCGTGCCGAGCTGGCCGTCAGCGGCCGACCCGCCGGGCCGACGCGACAAGGGCTCGCGCCCCGAGCCGACGACCACGCCTTGGCCGTCGAGTGGCAGCTCGCCGCCACCCGAGAGGCGGGCCCGTGACCCGGCGGCCCTCCCGGCGGGGCTTCTCCTTCCGTGTGCGCCGGATCTTCGGTCGGGTCGTCCTCAGCGCCCACGGGACGCTCGACGCCTCCGCCTGCGCGACCCTCGATCGCGCCCTGCGCGACCTCATCGAAGACCAGGGGAACATGGCCGTCGTCGTCGACCTCGCCGACGTGAGCGTTCCCGACCTGGCGTGCACAGGCGTGCTCCTGGCCGTCGCCGACTCCGCCGCCGGCCGTGGGAGCGAGCTGGTCCTCGCCCATCCGCCCGATGCCGTGGCCTGGGCCCTGGCCGCCACCGAGGCGGGCAGGGACATCGCGGTCACGAGGGAGATCGCGAGGACGCCCTAGTCTTCGCGGCGTGCCCCTGGCGCCGGCATCCGCCCCCTTGATCGCCGCGTCGCTCACCGAGGTGGCGCTGCGGGTCGCCACCGCCGGGGCCATCGCCGTCGTCACCACGGCTCTCTCCATGCGCCTGCTCGGGGCCCGGCGAGGCTGGCCCACCTCCCTCTTCGCGGGGTTCCTGGGCTGGGGCGTCGCCGGCGTCCTCGCCCTGGCGCTCGCCGGCTGGGACTGGGGGGCCGACGGCCTCGTCCTCCAGACGCTGGCCATCGGGGTCCCGGCCACCATGGCCGTCGCCGTATCCCTCGACCTGCTGGCCCGGCCCGGGACCCTCGCCCGGGGCGAGCTGGCGGGACTCGTGGTCGCGCCCCGGCCACTGCGGGCCCTGCGCACGAGGATCGCCGTCCTCCGCCGCTACCGCCAGCTCCTCGGCTTGGCCCGCAAAGAAGGTTTCGGCCCGCTGCTCTCCGCGGGCGGGCGCCTCGAGCGGTCGGCCAAGAGCACCGGCGTCCGCATCCGCCGCTTACTCGAGGAGGCCGGTGGCGTCTACGTGAAGCTCGGCCAGATCGCGGCCACCCGCCTCGACCTCCTGCCTCCGGAGATCTGCGCCGAGCTGGCCCGGCTGCAGAACCGCGTCCCGCCCGAGCCCGTCGAGCGGATCCGGCCCGCCCTGGAGGCCGAGCTCGGCGCACAGGTGGCCGAGGTCTTCGCCGACTTCGACTGGGAGCCGTTGGCCTCGGCCTCCATCGGCCAGACCTACCGGGCCACCCTCCACTCCGGCGAGGCCGTGGTCGTCAAGATCCAGCGCCCCGGGATCCACGAGGTCATCGAGCGGGACCTGGCCGCCCTCGCCCTGCTGGCCGACCTGGCCCAGCGGCGCACAGAGGTCGGGCAGGGCCTCCGGTCGGCGGAGATGCTCGACCACTTCGCCCACAGCCTCCGGGCCGAGCTCGACTTCCGCCGCGAGGCCGACGCCATGGCCGAGATGGATCTGCTGCTCGACGGGACCGGCGGCCTCCGGATCCCCAAGGTCTACGACGACTTCTGCACCCCGCGCCTCCTCGTCCAGGAACGCTTCGAGGGCTGCACGCTCAGCGACCGCCACAAGCTCGACGCGTTGGGTGTCGACCGTCACGCCCTCGCCCAGCAGCTGCTGCGGGCCACCCTCGACCAGGTGCTGCGCATCGGCTTCTTCCACGCCGATCCCCACCCCGGGAACGTGTTCGTCTTCGCCGACGGGACCCTCGGGCTCATCGACTTCGGTGCCGTCGGGCGCCTCGACTCCATCCAGCAGGGCGCGGTGATCGAGATCATGGCCGCGTTCGTCCGGCGGGACGCCAACCTCCTGCGCAACGGGGTCGAGCGGGTGGCGGACGTGGCCGGCGCCGCACCACCAGAGCGCATCGAGCGGGCCCTCGCCCGCCTCATGGCCGACAACATCCGGGCCACCGGGACCATCGAACCCACCGTCCTCCAGGACCTCGTCTCCACGCTGGCGGAGTTCGGCGTGCGGCTTCCGGCCGACCTGGTCGTCCTCTCCCGCGCCTTGATCACCCTCGACGGCACCCTGCGGGTCCTCTCGCCGGGCATCTCGCTCGTGCCCGCGGTCACCGAGCTGATGACGTCGCCGACCTCGCCGCCGATCCTCGACCGCGAGGCCCTCATCCGCGACGAGATCCTGTCCGCCCTCCCCCGGCTCCGCCGCCTCCCCGACCACGTCGACCGCATCCTCACCCTCACCGGGCGGGGCGACCTGCGGGTCCGCAGCATCGTCGACGAGGACCGGCAGCGCATCCTCCGCACCCTCGTCAACCGGGCCCTGCTCACCGTCATCGGCCTGGCCTTCCTCCTCCTGTCCGGTGTGCTCCTGGTGGCCGCCGACAACGGGCCGACGGTGGCGTCGGGCACCGGCCTGTTCGAGATCCTCGGGTACGGCGCCCTCCTCTCGGGCACGGTTCTCGTGCTCCGGGTCGTGACCGCGGTCGCCCGCGACGGCACCACCTGACCGCCAACGGACAGCGGACCAGCGCCGTCGCATGGCCCGTCGCTCCCGCTTCGACGTCGCCGCCCAGACGCCGTCGAGCGTCTCGTCGGCCAGGGCGTAGGCGAGGCAGGGTCCCTGCACTGCGCACCCGCCACACAGATCTCGGGCCTCGTCGGTGACCCCGCGGCTCGGGAAGAAGGCGGCCAGCCCGCTTCCTCGACACGCAGCACTTGCCATCCATTCGGGACCGGCCGGGAACAGGTCGAGGACGTGCTCCCGTCGATGACCGAGGAGGCCGGCGAGCGCCTCGAAGAGGTCGTGCCTAGTCGGAGGAAGAACCCGGCGGGCGAGGCCACCCCTCGCTGCCGAAGAGAGCCTCCAGCTTCATCCCCGCCCGATGGCGATCGGCGTCCGTCATCTCGTAGCTCTCCGACGCCGCCCAGACCCGCGAGCCGTCACGGGACACTCCGGTGCGGATCCGCCATCCGAGGCGCCGGGCGGCCAAGCGGGCTGCGCGTCGCCACCGGTCGACGTCCTCGAGCGTCGTCGGATCGGCGACGACAGACCCTCGGTGACGAAGGACGGGCAGGAGCTCGTCGGCCAGCCGCTCCACCTTCCGGGTCTCGAGGTCGACCACCCGGCCCATTCGTCACGCTCCCTGTTGACAAAGCGTTGACACCGGGCGGGGGGAAGGTCGCTTGCCGCCACCGGTGCAAGGCCCTGACCTGCACTTTCTCCGTCGGGCTGGCCGGATTCGAACCGGCGACCTCTTGACCCCCAGTCAAGCGCGCTAACCAAGCTGCGCCACAGCCCGTCTGGCTCACTCTATCGCCCCGGACCCGCCGCCCACTCCGCCGTCAGAGCCGGCTCACGACCCAGACGACGCCCTGCCACGCCCGCCATCCGAGGTACACGACGGTGGCCACGACGAGGAGCCGGAAGTGCCAGGGCGCGCGCTGAGGCTTGCCGATGACGGTGTCGCAGTCGGGGCACTCGCCCCCCTCCTTGAGCACCCCACCCGGTTGGTAGCGGCTGCAGGTCTCGCACCAGGGCAGGAGCTCAGACCCTCCGGATGGCCAGGATGGCGACGTCGTCGCTGAGGGGCGCGGTGGCGAAGTCGCGGGCCGCGGCCAGCAGCGACTTGCACAGCACGTCGGCGGGGATGCCCGGGTCGCGGCGGATGGCGGCGGCGATGCGGTCCTCACCGAAGAGGGCGCCGCCGGCCCGGGCCTCGGCCAGCCCGTCGGTGTAGAGCAGGAGCAGGTCGCCGACGTCGAGGGGGATCTCCCGGCTCAGGTACGTGGCCCGGTCGTCGAGGGTGAGCATGGGCCCCGTGGACCGGAGGGGGCGCACCTCCCCGTCGTGCCACATCCACGCCGGAGGGTGACCGGCCGACGCCCAGCGCAGGGTGCCCGCCTCCTCGTCGACCACGGCCACGCAGAGGGAGACGAACTCCTCCTGGCGTACCTGGGTCGAGATCTGGGCGTTGAGCTCCTCCAGGGCCTGGGCCGGGTCGCGGTACTGGCGCAGGAAGATGCGGAGGAGGTACTTGACCTGGAAGGCGGTGATCGAGGGCTCGATGCCGTGGCCGGACACGTCGCCGATGACCGCGGCCAGGCGCCGGCTGGCGACGGGGAACAGGTCGTAGAAGTCGCCGGCCATGAGCCCGGTGCCGGCCTCGTACACCCGGCCGACCTCGAAGCCCTCGAAGGCGGGGAGATCCTGGGGGGCGAGGCGTGCGGCCCACCTGCGGGGCGCCAGCTGCTCCTGGGAGAGCGTCTCCTCGGCCTTCCGCTCCAGGCTGGCCCGCTCCTCGAGCAGGCCCGCCTCCTGGATGAACCTGCGGCCGTAGATGATGGTCATCCCGATCGGGACGCCCAGGAGGAGCCGGGGCAGAGCCACCCACCCTCGGTCGCCGATCGCGCTGAGCGCGGCGATGAGGGCGGCGATCGCGTAGAGGAGGGTGTTGTGCACCTCCTTGCGGTACGCGGAGCGGGCCAGGTCGGCGGCGACCGAGGACCCGGTGCCGCTGCCTTCCCGGATCCGGCGCCACGACCGCTCCAGGCGGAGGGCGGAGCGGGCCCAGATGGCGCTGGCCACCAGGCACCCCAGAGCCGCCACCAGCAGAACGGGTGCCTCCATGACGATCCGATGCTACGACGATCCCGTCACCGCTGCTCGCAGACCCGGGTTCGAGGGGCGGTCGCGCCGCTCGCCGGCGGGCGGCCGCCCCGGGGCTACCCGGCGGTCGGGCCCAAGGGGGGAGAGACCTTCGGGCTACGCCGCGGACCGGGCGGGTTGCGACTCCCAGAGAGACATCGCGTCCCTAGCCGGCCCTGCGGCGGACCCGCAGCTTGAGCGGGGTGGGGCCGAAGTCGAAGTGCTCGCGGATGCGGCGCTCCAGGTATCGCAGCCAGGTGGGCGGCAGGGTCCGGGTGGCGAAGAGGGTGAACGTGGGCGGGTCGGTGGCCCCCTGGGTGATGTAGAGCACCTTGGCGCCGGGGGGCGGATGGGCGGACTGGGCCGACTGCAAGAGGTTGTTGAGCTCCCGAGTGGGCACGCGCCGGTGGTACGCCTCGATGGCCTGGGCCAGGGCGGGAACGACCTTGTGGACGCCCTTCCCGCTGATGGCGCTGGTCTTGAGCACAGGGGCGTAGCCGAGGAAGCCGAGCCGGTCCTGGAGGGCGGCGGTGACCTCGGCCCGGGTCTCGGCGTCGAGGAGGTCCCACTTGTTCAGCACGACGACGATGGGGCTGCCGGCGGCGTCGACGCGCTCGGCCAGACGCTGGTCCTGGTGGGTCACCCCCTCGGCGGCGTCGATCACGAGCAGGGCGGCGTCGGCGCCGTCGATGGCCTGGAGGGCCCGCACCATCGAGTAGTACTCGGGGCCCTCGCCGAAGCGGCTCTTGTGCCGCATCCCCGCGGTGTCCACGAAGCGCACGGGACCGTCGGGCGTCTCCACCACGGTGTCGATGCTGTCCCGGGTGGTGCCGGGAGCGTCGTGGACGACGGAGCGGTCGTCGCCGATGAGGCGGTTGAACAGCGTCGACTTGCCCACGTTGGGCCGGCCCACGATGGCCACCGCGGGCATGCCGTCGGCCTCCGCGTCCCGCTCGCCACCGACCGCGGCCTCCTCCTCGGGCGTGGGCTCGGGCAGAGCCGCGACCACGGCGTCGAGGAGGTCGCCGCTGCCCCGCCCGTGCAGGGCGCTGACCACCATCGGCTCGCCCAGGCCGAGACGTCCCAGGCCCCAGGCGTCGGGCTCCCGGCTCTCGCTGTCGACCTTGTTGGCGACCACCAGCACGGTGGGGGCCCGCTCACCCGCCCGCAGGACACGGCGCAGGACCCCGGCCACCCGGTCGTCGTCCTCGGTGACGCCCACGGCGGCGTCGAGCACGAACAGAACGACGTCGGCCGCAGCGACGGCCCGCTCGGCCTGGCGGCTGACCGAGGCGTCGAGGCCGTGGCCCGCGGCCAGCCAGCCCCCGGTGTCGACGACCGAGAAGCGCCGGCCCGCCCACTCCGCCTCGAGGACCTTGCGGTCGCGCGTGATGCCCGGGCGCTCCTCGACGATGGCCTCGCGGCGGCCCACGATGCGGTTGACCAGCGTGGACTTGCCCACGTTGGGCCGGCCCACCACCGCGACCGTCGGCAGCGCCATGTCTACAGACCGAGGGCCCGGCGCAGGGCCACCCCGTCGGTGGCCACCACCTCGACGGGGCGGGGCAGGTCGGCGGGGCTGGTGCCGTCGAGGAACACGCCGTTGGACAGGCACACGTCGGGGAGGAGGTAGCGGTGGCCCTCGGGCTCGCTGGCCAGTGCCGGGGCCAGATCGGCGCCGACAGGGAGGCCGGCCACGCCGATGTGGCCGCCGAAGAAGCGGTTCGGGACGGGGAGGACACGGACGTCGGGACGGCCGGCACCGGCCAGCATGGGCTCGAGGACCCGGGCCCCGTACTCCCCGGTGAGGATCGCCGTCGGCCGGTCGCGGCGCCGGCCGCCGCCCGCCGGGGTCCCCGCTGGGCTGCGGAGCGCCCGGTAGCCCTCGGGCCCGGCCCCGTCGACCCAGGCGAAGAAGCCGGGCTGCACGCCCACGGCCTCGGCGGCGTCGCCCCCCAGCTCGAGCTCGAAGGCCCGGGCCATGCCCACCCCGTCCTCGTGCTGGGGAAACCCCTCGTAGGCGTCGGCGGCGGGGAACTCCCGGCCCGCGAGCAGGTAGTACTCGTCGGCGAGGAAGGCCACCCGCCGGCCTACGGCGGAGAGGAAGACGTCCTGCCAGCGCTCGACGGTGTCCACCACCGCGGCCGCCTCGGCCGGGGTGTGCGGCCGCAGGCCGGGCTCCTTCGACCACCGGCTCACCCCGAGGGGCACCACGCAGACCGTGGCCAGCTCGGGGTACTGGTCGAGGACGCCGCAGAGGGTGTCCTCCAGCACCGCGCCGTCGTTGACCCCGGGGCAGACGACGACCTGGCCCGAGACCTCGATTCCGTGGTCGAGGAGCGCCCGGAGCCAGCGCAGGCTGGTGGCGCCCCGTCGGTTGCGCAGCATGCGGGCCCGCACGTCAGGGTCGGTGGCGTGGATGCTGACGTTGACGGGGCTGAGGCGCTCGGTGACGACTCGCTCGAGGTCGAGCTCGGTGAACCGGGTGAGCGTCGTGTAGTTCCCGTACAGGAACGACAGCCGGTAGTCGTCGTCCTTGACGTAGAGGCTCTTCCGCAGCCCGGGCGGCAGCTGGTAGATGAAGCAGAACTCGCAGTGGTTGTCGCAGGTGCGGACCTGGTCGAACAGCGCGGACGACACCTCGGCGCCCAGAGGCTGGCCCTCGGCCTTGCCGACGACGACGTCGAGGCCCAGGCCGCCCCTCCGCACCTTGAGGCTGAGGTCGCTCTCGTCGGCCAGCAGCTGCCACTCGATGACGTCGCGCGGGCGCACGCCGTTGAGGGCGACGATCTCGTCGCCGGGCAGGAGGCCGGCCTCCGCCGCCGGCGAACCGGGCGCGACGGCCACGACCAGAGGAGCGGGCACGTGTCAAGGATACGGCGGGCACGGCGTTCGCCACGCAGGCGGGTACGGCGTTCGCCACGCAGGCGGCCGGTAACCTGGTCCCGTGGCCGTCGACCGGGTGCTCCTCGCCTCCCCCCGCGGTTTCTGCGCGGGCGTTGAGATGGCCATCAAGGCTCTGGCCTGGATGGTCCGGGTGTTCGAGCCGCCCGTGTACTGCTACCACGAGATCGTCCACAACCGGCTCGTCGTCGACCGCTTCCGCCATCTCGGCGTGGTGTTCGTCGACGACGTTGCCGACGTCCCCGAGGGCGCGCCCCTGATGCTCAGCGCCCACGGGTCGGCCCCCGACGTGGTGGCCCGGGCCCGGGCCAACGGCGGCTTCGTGGTCGACGCCGTCTGTCCCCTCGTCACCAAGGTCCACCACGAGGTAAAGGTGCGGGCCGCCAAGGGCTACTCCATCGTCTACGTGGGCCACGAGGGCCACGACGAGGCCGTGGGCACCATGGCCGTGGCGCCCGACGCCATCCACCTGGTGGAGTCCGAGGACGGCGTCGCCGCCCTGCCCGATCCCGGTGCCCCGGTGGCGCTCCTCGCCCAGACCACGTTGAGCCACCAGGACTGGGCCGGCGTTCTCGAGGCCTCCCGGGCCCGCTTCCCAGACCTCTGGATGCCGGGGCGCAGCGACCTCTGCTTCGCCACCACCAACCGCCAGGCCGCCCTCACGGAGATCGCCACCAAGGCCGACGCCATCGTCGTGATCGGGTCGGCCAACTCCTCGAACACCGTCGCCCTGGAGAAGGTGGCCCGGGCCGCCGGGTGTCCACGGGTCTACCGGATCAACACCGCCGACGAGCTGCCCACCGACCTCTCCGGTGTTGTCGGCGTGACCGCCGGCGCCTCGGCTCCCGAGGAGCTCGTGCGCGAGGTCGTCGACCGCCTGGCCCCCCGGGAGGGTATGGAGCTCGTCTCGGTCACCGACGAGGACGAGTACTTCCCCCCGCCGCGGGAGCTGCGCGAGCTCCTCTCCGCCCTCGGCGCCTTCGCCAGCTTCACCCTGGGCGGCCCGCCCCCGCCGGGGTCGCCGCTGGCCGACGACCGCCAGATCGCGGCCAGCGACGTGCTCGACGCCCTGGCCCGCTGACCTACCCCCGTCCGGACCGGGTCAGGTCGGGGTGATGAGGACCTGGGCGGGGCCGAGCCCCGCCGGTTCGAACACGATTCGATGGACACCGGGCGGCACGGCGGCGCCGAGGCGCGCCCGCAGCGCAGCCAGGCCCCGGTGGAGATGCGTCTTCACGCTGCCGGCGGAGATGCCGAGGGTGCCGGCCACCTCGGCGTCGGATGTCGTCGATGGCGAGGTTGGTCGACAGCGGCCGGAGGGTTCTTCGGGTTACTCGTCGCCCACGGCCCGGCGGGCCTCGTCGAAGAGGCGCTGGACCTCGGTGTGCAGGCGGTCGGTGAGCTCGCGCAGGCCGCTGCGGGACGGGTGGCCGCTGGCCTTCGGCGGAGGAGGCGTGAGGGGCGGCCCCACGATGACGTGGACCTTCACCGGCCGGGGCACGCGCTTTCCCTTGGGCAGGGCCCGTTCCGAGCCGCCGATGCCCACCGGGACGATGGGCACGCCGGTGCGGATGGCGACATAGGCCGCGCCCTCGTAGAGCTCCTGGACGACCGGTCCCGAGCGCCGGGTGCCCTCGGGGAAGAGCACCAGCGGCTCGCCGCCCTCGATGACGTCCATGCAGCGGCGCAGCGCCTCGCGGTCGGCCGCGCCCCGGCGCACGGGGAAGGCACCGAGGGCGGTGATGAAGCGCCCGAACCAGCCCACCTTCCACAGCGAGTCCTTGCCCATGTAGCGGATGCGCCGGGTGTCCACCTTCGCGACCAGGCCGAAGTCGATGAACGAGCGGTGCACCGGAGCGAGCACGTAGGCCTCCGATCGAGGCACGTGCTCGAGGCCCTCGTACGTGGCCCGCCAGTACGTGCGGCAGATTCCCACCACCGCGAGCCGGGTCAGCCGGTACAGCAGAAGAGCGGCGCCCGACGGCTGGCCCGGCGATGGTGCCGCTGACGGAGAGGGCTTCACCATCCTCACGATCTCGTCGACCACCTGCTCGACGCTGCGGTCGGTGCTGTCGATCACCACCGCGCCCTCGGCCACCGACAGGGGGGACGCCGAGCGGGACGAGTCGAGCCGGTCCCGGCGCCGCAGGGCCTCGACGTCCTCGTCTCCGGACCGGCGCCGGGCCCGCTCCTCGTCGCTGGCGGTCAGGAAGATCTTGAGGTCGGCGTCGGGGAACACCACGGTGCCGATGTCCCGGCCCTCGACCACGCCACCCCCCCGTTGCGCCACCCACTCCCGCTGCAGGCCGACCAGGACGTCACGGAGTGGGCCGCAGGCCGCCACCGCGCTCACGCCCCGGCCGACGTCGGGGCTCCGGAGCTCGTCGGTGACGTCCTCCCCGTCGAGGAGAACGCGCTCCCCCACCTCGATCCGCGTCCGGGAGGTCACCTCGACCAGCTCGTCGGGCGAGGCCGTCTCCGGGTCCAGCCCCCGGCGCAGCACGGCCAGGGCGACGGCCCTGTACATCGAGCCCGTGCCCAGGTGCTCGAGCCCGAGCCGTTCGGCCACGGCCTCGGCCACGGTGGACTTGCCCGAGCCCACCGGCCCGTCGATGGCGACGACCACTGCGTTCCGGCCACGCCGGCTCGGCACTGCGTTCCGACCACGCCGGCTCGGCACGGCTACGCCCCTCCCCCGAGCGCGGCCAGGTCGGCCTCGAACCCGGGATAGCTGGTGGCCACCGACTCCCAGCCTTCCACCACGGAGTCGCCGTCGGCCGCCAGCCCGGCCACGGCCATCGCCATGGCGACCCGGTGGTCCCCGGCGGCGTCGACCGGCGCGCCGCGGAGGTGGGCCCCGCCGGCCACGACGAAGCCGTCGGCCTTGGTCTCGAGGGTCACACCGAAGGCCCGCAAGCCGTCGGCCACGGTGGCGATGCGGTCGCTCTCCTTCACCCGCAGCTCGGCCGCTCCGCCGATCTGGGTGGGCGTCTCGGCCACGGCCGCGGCCACGGCCAGCACCGGGATCTCGTCGATGAGGGACGGCACCTCCGAACCGCCCACCTCGGTCCCCGCCAGGGGCCCGTAGCGGGCCCGGATCGTGCCCTCCCCCACCTCGATGGCGGCGCCCATGCGGGCGAGCACGTCGAGGAACCCGGTCCGCCCGGGCCCCACGTAGACGTCCTCCACGACCACGTCGCTCCCGGGTGTGATGCAGGCGGCCACCACCCAGAAGGCCGCCTGCGAGGGGTCACCGGGGACGTCGAGCACGAGCGGGGCCAGGGAGCAAGGGCGCACCTGCACCACGTGCTGGCCGTCGCCGTCGTCTGCGACCTCGATGTCGGCCCCGCACGCGGCCAGCATGTCCTCGGTGTGGGTCCGGGTGGCCACGGGCTCGCGGACCACCGTCCTTCCTTCCGCGCCCAGCCCGGCCAGCAGCACCGCGGCCTTCACCTGGGCGCTGGCGACCGGCGGCGTGTAGTCGATGCCCCGCAGCCCGCCCCCGCGGACGACGAGGGGC
>DASZOE010000199.1:0-4034 GCA_035550945.1 Acidimicrobiales bacterium | reverse complement strand
CGGCGGGGCGGCGCCCACGGGACGGGTCTAGGACTGGCCCTGGTCGCCGAGCAGGTGCGCCTCAACGGCGGACGGGTGTGGGCGCAGGACCGCCCGGGTGGAGGCGCGAGCTTCGTCGTCGAGCTCCCCGGAACGTCGGCGTGAAGGCCAGGGCCGGCGCGCTCGGGCTGGTGCTGACGATCATCGTCGGCTGCGGCATCCCGGTCGACGAGCGGGCCAGGCCGTTGTCACGCGACGAGGTGCCGTCTCCGCTCCGCACCGAGGCCCCACCGCCGACGACGCAGTTCGCCGCTCCGAGCCCCGCGTCCGCCGAGCTGTTCTTCGTGCGGGACTCTCGGCTGGCCCCGGTCGGCCGCCAGACCGAGACGCCGTCGGTCGACGACGCCCTGGCCGCGCTCGGCAGCGGGCCGACCGCCTCCGAGCGCGGCGACGGCCTGCGGACGGCGCTCCCGGGGCCGGTTGAGCTGGCGGGTGCCGACGCCGCAGGAGTGCCGGTCGTCGAGGTGGCCGAGTCCTTCGGCGAGGTGGAGGGCGAGGAGCAGATACTGGCGCTGGCCCAGATCGTGTTCACGCTCACCGGCCTCCCAGGGGTGAACGGCGTGGCCTTCTCCCTCTCGGGAAGGGTGGTCGAGGTGCCGACCGGCGACGGCACGCTCAAGGCCGGCCCGCTCGGTCGAGAGGACTATGCCGTCGTCGCGCCCCTCGGGTCCGCGGCACGCGGAGCCCCCGCCTCGTGAACGTCGTCATCGTCGACAACCACGACTCGTTCACCTTCAACCTGTTCGACCTCGTCGGACAGGTCACGGGAGTGGCGCCCACGGTCGTGACCAACGACGGCGTCTCCCTCGAGGAGCTGCGGCGCATGGCGCCGGCGGCGGTGATCATCTCGCCCGGGCCCGGCCCCCCGGGCCGGGACCGGGACTTCGGCATCTGCACAGACGTCATCACCCGGCTCGGCGTCCCCGTGCTGGGCGTGTGCCTGGGCCACCAGGGGATCGGCCACGCCTTCGGTGCGGCGGTCGGTCACGCCCCCGAGCCGGTGCACGGCCGCACCAGCGAGGTGTTCCACGACGGCCTCGACGTCTTCACCGGCATCCCCTCGGGGTTCCGGGCCGTGCGCTACCACTCGCTGACGCTCGCCGGTGACGTCCCCGAGGAGCTGGTGGTGAGCGCCTGGACGCACGACGGTCTCCCGATGGCCGTCCGCCATCGCTCCCTGCCGTTGCGCGGTGTGCAGTTCCACCCCGAGTCCGTCCTCAGCGAGCACGGTCATCGCCTGGTGCGGAACTTCCTCGACCTGGCGGCGCCGGCCCGCCGGCCGGTGAACGGCTCGCCGGCCCTGGTTCCCCGACCGAGCCGTGACCGCTTCCCGTCGCCGCCGCCCGGTCCTTGGAGGGCGCGGTCGCGCCGCCTGCCGTCCTGGGTCGAGCCCGAAGCCGCCTTCTGCGCCACGTACGCCGGAGCGCCCCATGCCTTCTGGCTGGACAGCAGCCTGGTCGGGCCCGGTTCGTCCCGGTTCAGCTTCATGGGCTCGGCCGCCGGCCCCGAGGCCTTCGTCCTCACCTACGACTCGGAGGACCAGGTCGTCACCGTCGACCGCGACGGAGAGCACGGCTCCGAGCCGGTCGGCATCTTCGAGTACCTCGGTCGGCTCCTGGCGGAGCGCGAGTGCCCGCCGCCGGCGGGCGTGCCCTTCGAGCTCAACGGCGGCGTCGTCGGGTGGCTCGGCTACGAGCTCAAGCGGGAATGCGGCTACACGGCGAGGCACCGCTCGCCCCTTCCCGACGCCGCGTTCCTCTTCGCCGACCGGATCGTCGCCTTCGACCACGAGGAGAGCGCCGTCCACCTGGTGGCCCTGGAGAGAGACGACGGGCGCTCGCAGACGGACCGGTGGTTCGACGCCACCGAGGCGGCGCTGCGGTGCGTACCGGGGCCGCCACCGGTCACCCCGGCCTCGTCCGGCGGCAGCCTGTCGATCACGCCCCGCCGTGACGGGCCGGGATACGTCGCCGACATCCGGCGGTGCCTGGACGAGATCCGCGACGGCGAGAGCTACGAGGTCTGCCTCACCAACTCGTTCACCGCGGACCCCGTCGACCGGCCCCTCGATCTCTACCGGGTGCTGCGGCAGACGAGCCCCGCCCCGTACGCCGCGTACCTCCGCTTCGGTGACGTCGCCGTCCTGTCGTCGTCGCCTGAACGCCTCCTGCGCGTCGAGAGGGACGGGACGGTCAGCTCCAAGCCGGTCAAGGGGACGGCCGCCCGCGCCGCCGACCGGGCCAGGGACGAGGAGGAGCGCCGGGCCCTCGCCGCCAGCGCCAAGGAGGCGGCCGAGAACCTGATGATCGTCGACCTCGTCCGCAACGACCTCAGCCGGGTCTGCGAGGTCGGCAGCGTGCGGGTGCCGAAGCTCATGGACGTCGAGACGTACGACACCGTGCACCACCTCGTCAGCACGGTGAGCGGTCGCCGCCGTCCCGGGGTGACCGCGATCGACTGCGTGCGGGCCGTATTCCCGGGGGGGTCGATGACCGGCGCCCCGAAGGCCCGCACCATCGAGATCCTCGACCGCCTGGAGCGGGGGGCCCGGGGGATCTACTCGGGTTCGATCGGCTGGCTCGCGGTGAGCGGCGCCGCCGACCTCAACGTCGTCATCCGCACCGCGGTGGTCACGCCGGCCGAGACGAGCTTCGGCGCAGGCGGCGCCATCACCGCCCTGTCCGACGCCGAGGGCGAGCTGGAGGAGTGCCTCCTGAAGACCGCAGCGATCGTCCGCGCCCTCGGCCACCTCCGCCGCCGGGAGTAGCAGTCGGTTCGTTCTGGAGTCAGCGGTGCCGGAGGCGCTCGGCCAGCCAGCGGGCGTCCTCCACCGCGAAGCCCGAGTCGTCGTTGTTGAAGTAGGCGTACACGTCGCGGCCCTCGTCCAGCCACGAGGAGAGGCGGTGACCCATCCAGGAGAGCCCCTCCTGCCCGTAGCGCCCCTGGTAGGCGCGCTCCGTCGCGTTCGGGCCGTGGAAGCGGACGTAGGTCCAGTCCGTCGTCAGCTCCCACGGGTGGTTCTCGAGCAGGTCGTGGATGCACAGGGCGGCGCGGTGGCGGTGGAGGACCTCGTAGACCTCGTCGTGGAGCCACGAGGGTTCCCGCAGCTCCACCGCCCACCGCCACTTCGGGGGCGCGGCGGAGAGGAACTCGTCGAGGCGCTCGGCGTTGCGTCGCCAGCGGGGCGGGAGCTGGACCAGGGTGGGACCGACGGTGGCGCCCAGGCGCTCCAGCCGGTCGAGGTGGTTGGGCAGCCACGACGCCGCGTCCCGCAGCTTCATGCGGTGCGACCCGAACGACCCCAGCTTGAGGGCGTAGACGAACCCCGGAGGCGCCTGGGCGGCCCAACCCTCTACCGCCGCCTCGGTGGGCAGCCGGTAGAAGGTGTTGTTGATCTCGACACTGTCGAAGAGCGTGGCGTAGTGCTCGAACCACTTCTTCTGGGGCAGCGACTCCGGATAGACGCGGCCCCGCCAGTGCTTGTAGATCCACCCCGAGCAACCGACCCGGGCGACACCTGCGGTCTCCGGAGCTACTGCCCCTCCCCCGACTGGAGGAAGCGCTCGAACTCGGCGGCCAGCTCGTCGCCCGACGGCAGGTCGCCCCAACCCTGGGCCGAGGCATCGGCTTCGGCGTCGGCCCTGGCCTCGAGCTGGCGCACGAGGGCGCTGTGCTCGGCGCTGTTGGCGATGAGCTCGTCGAGGCGAGCGCGGGTGGCGTCGGCCGCCTCCCGCAACGGGCCGGTGTCAACGACGATGCCAGCGACGCTCTGCAGGCCCTCGAGGAGCAGGAGGCTGGCCTCGGGGTAGGGCATGGCCGCCGCGTAGTGCGGGACGCGGGCCCACAGGCCGATGGCGGGGATGCCGGCCTCGGCGAACCGGCGCTCGACGGCGACGAGCACCCCGGCCGGGACCTCCAGCGTCCCCGACACCACAGCGAAGCGGTTGGCCAGCTCGGCGTCGGTGGCGGTGGCGGCCAGCGTGGTGGGCCGGGTG
>DASZOE010000198.1:0-2074 GCA_035550945.1 Acidimicrobiales bacterium | reverse complement strand
TGCTCCAGGGCTCGGCCGCCCGCCGGCGCCACCTCGACGGGCGGATGACCGAGCTGGAGGCCAACATCGCCCGCCTCGAGGCCGAGGAACAGGCTGCGGCCAACACCCTCTCGGCGGCCCAGGTGGCACAGGCGAACGCCGCCGGCCGCCTCGACGCGGCGACGGCCGAGCTCCGCCAGGCCCAGGGCCAGGTCTGGGCCGCGATCTTCCGGGCCCCGGCCGGGCCCTCGGGGGCGGCGGCCGGGGAGGTCCGGCCTGCGACCGGCGCCGCCGCCGGGTCGGGGCGCGCCGGGCTGGGCCGCTCACCGCTCGACCACTCCGCGGTCGCCCGGGTGCCGCTGGGACCGGCGGTGCCGGCCGCCACCTCTCCGGGGCCCGACGTGGCCGAGGCCCTGCGCACCGAACGTGAGGTCCGGGGCCGGGTCGACGCCGTACGGGCGGAGCTCACCGGCGCCCGCGCCCGCACCCTCGAAGCCCGGCGGGCGACGGCGGACGCCTGGCAGCTCCTGGAAGGGGAGCGGCAGGCCCTGGGCGCCCTTCGCCGGGAGCTCTCGGCCGCCCTCCTCGCCCCCGACGGGCTGGCCCAGGGCGGCGCGCTCGGCACCGGCGTCGCTCCGAGCGCCCGTGCCCTCGCCGACATCCCCGCCGAGTACCTCGCCCTCTACCAGGAGGCGGCCAAGACGTGCGCCGGGCTGCCCTGGACGGTCCTGGCGGCCATCGGCTCGATCGAGAGCTCCCACGGGCGGTCGCTCGCCCCCGGGGTGCACTCGGGCGCCAACTTCGCCGGAGCCAGCGGTCCGATGCAGTTCCTGGCCCCCACGTGGTCGGCCTACGGCGTGGACGGCAACAAGGACGGCCGGCGCGACGTGTACAACCCCACCGACGCCGTCCACGGCGCCGCCAACTACCTGTGCGCCAGCGGCGGGGGCGACCCCGGCCGCCTGCCCGACGCCATCTGGGCCTACAACCACGCCGACTGGTACGTCGACGACGTGCTGATCCTTGCCTTCCGCTACGGCGGCGGTGGCCTCGAGGCGAACGCGGCCGACGTCGCCGACCTGCTCGCCAACCGCAACCTCACCCTCACCGACCGGGCCCGGGCCGACCTGGTCAACGGCATCGTCGACCCCCGGGTGGTCAACCTCCTGGCCGCGGCCGCCTCCGAGCACCGGATCTCGGTCAGCGTCTTCAAGACGGGCCACTCCCAGTTCGTGGCCGGGACCGACCGCGTCTCGAACCACTTCCACGGGAGGGCGGTCGACATCTACGCCGTCGACGGCGCTCCCGTGAGCCCCTCCAACGACGCCGCCCTCGACCTGGCCCTGGCCATGCTCACCGGCGCGCCGGCCCTGCAGCCCGACGAGCTGGGGTCGCCCTGGCCCGGCCTCAGCAAGTTCCCGGGCGCCTTCTCCGACGCTGGCCACCAGGGCCACCTCCACATCGGCTGGAGCTCGGCGACCCCCTGAGGCTCACCGGTCCCGGGGCCCCGCCCGCTCGGGGGCACGTCGGCGGTCCCGCTCCCGGCGGCGGCGCCCGAGGCTGACCGCGCCGCCGAGCACGGCCAGCGCCCCCCGGCCGGCCCGCTCCGGTCGCCGGCGCCGGAGCCAGGCTCCGAACCCGGAGTCCTGGGGGCCTCCCGGAGGGGTGCCGAAGAGGGCCGCGGCAGCCGGGTTCGACCCCCGGCCCCCACCGGACTCGACCTCTCCGCCGGCGGCCGGGCCGCGGGGACGGCCCTGGTCGGCGCCGGCCGGCACGTCCCCGGGCCGGGGCAGGAGGCCCAGGGCCCGGGTGGCCTGCACGAGCCCCGCGCCGTACTCCTCGTCGGGCCCGGGGGGCCCCAGGTCGGCGGCGGTGGAGACGAGCAGGTCGCGGACCTCGGCGGGGGTCTCGGCCCGCCCCGCGGCCAGGACCAGGGCGGCCACCCCCGAGACGTGGGCCGCAGCCGTCGCCATGCCCTCCCGGAAGCAGAAGCAGAAGTTGTCCGGCCGCTCGAACAGGGTCTGGGCGACGACGCCGTCGTCGATCCCGTCCCGGTTCTGGTCGACTAGCACGTCGCCGCCGGGCGCCACGAGGT
>DASZOE010000197.1:0-9613 GCA_035550945.1 Acidimicrobiales bacterium | reverse complement strand
AGCCCGGGCTCCTGCTCGTCGCGCTCGCGGCGGCGCTCGCGGCGGGGCTCCCGGCCGCGGGGGGGAGCCTCGCCGGACCGGTACCCGCGCAGGTCCTGGCTGAGCGAGTTCTCCAGCCGCTGCTCGAGCCGCTCCAGGTCGATCATCCTCGCGCCCCTTCACTGGTCCTACGCCGGCGACGCGGTGGATATCGGCCTCGCCGGCTCCCACCTTGAGGTGACCGAGGTGCCGCTGCCGACCGGCAGGTCATCTATGGTCAGGTCATGGCCAGATTCGGGGTCGTTGTCACAGCCATGGTGACCCCCTTCGCCGACGACGGCACGCTCGACCTCGACGCGGCCGTGCGCCTGGCCCGGTGGCTCACCGACCACGGGAGCGACGGACTGGTCCTGGCCGGCACCACCGGCGAGGGGCCGGTGCTGAGCGACGACGAGAAGCTCGACCTGTGGCGGGCGGTCGCGGAGGCGGTCACCGTCCCGGTGGTAGGCGGCACCGGCAGCAACGACACCGCCCACTCGGTCGACCTCACGCGGCGGGCCACGGCGTGCGGGCTGGCCGGGGCCCTCGTGGTCACCCCGTACTACAACCGGCCGTCGCAGCCCGGCATCGAGGCCCACTTCCGGGCCGTGGCCGCCGCGTCCGACCTGCCCCTGGTGCTCTACGACATTCCCGTGCGCACCGGCCGCAAGGTCGGCCACGACGTGCTCGTGCGCCTGGCCCGCGACGTCCCCACGCTGGTCGCGGTGAAGGACGCCGCCGGCGACCCGGCCGGATCGGCGCGTCTCTTGGCCGAGGCGCCCGACGGCTTCGAGCTCTACAGCGGTGACGACAGCCTCACCCTGCCCCTCCTGTCGGTGGGCGCCGTCGGCGTGATCGGCGTGGCCACCCACTGGGCCGGGCCCCTCTTCGCGGAGATGATCGCCAGCTTCGCCAAGGGCGACGTCGTCCGGGCCCGCCAGGCCAACGCCGCCCTCCTCTCCTCCTATGCGTTCGAGACGGGGGACGCCGCGCCCAACCCGGTGCCGGCCAAGGCCATGATGCGGGTCTTGGGCCTGCCCGTCGGGCAGTGCCGCCTGCCGATGGGACCTGCGCCTGCCGGCCTGGAGGACCGGGCCCGTCAGGTCCTCGACGAGCTCGCCGCGGCCGGGTCGCCCGTCGGTGGCTGAACCCGTCCGCATCACCTTCCTGGGCGGGCTCGGCGAGATCGGCCGGAACTGCGCGGCGGTCGAGCAGGACGGCCGCATCCTCATCCTCGACTGCGGCCTGATGTTCCCCGACGCCGAGATGCTGGGAATCGATCTCGTCCTGCCCGACTTCACCTGGCTGCGGGAGAACGCCGACCGCGTCGAGGGCTGCGTCCTCACCCACGGCCACGAGGACCACATCGGCGCCCTCGCCTTCCTCCTGCGGGACCTGTCGTTCCCCATCTTCGGCTCGGCCCTCACCCTGGGCCTGGCCCGCAACCGGATCGAAGAGGCGGGGGTCACGGGGAGGACGACCTTCGAGGCGGTCGGCGACGGGGAGCGCCGCCGCATCGGTCCCTTCGACTGCGAGTTCATCCCCGTCACCCACTCGGTGCCCAACGGCTTCGCCACCGCCTTCCACACGCCCCAGGGCGTGATCCTCCACTCGGGGGACTTCAAGCTCGACCTCACGCCGGTCGACGGCCGGGTCACCGACCTGAGCCGCATCGGCGCCCTCGGCCGCGACCCGGGCATCCGCCTGCTCCTCTCCGACTCGACCAACGCCGAGGAGCCCGGCCACTCGGCGAGCGAGCGATCGGTGGGCCGCGCGCTGAGCGACATCTTCCGGGCCCATGCCGGCCGGCGCATCATCACCGCCTGCTTCGCCAGCCACCTGCACCGCATCCAGCAGATCGCCGACGCGGCCATGGCCACGGGCCGGGTCGTCGCCACCCTCGGGCGCTCGATGGCCAAGAACGTCGCCCTGGCCCGGGAGATGGGCATCCTGCGGATCCCCGACCCCGCCCTCGTCGACATCGAGGCCATCGGCGACATGGACCCGGGCCGGGTGTGCGTGATCTCCACGGGATCGCAGGGCGAGCCCATGTCGGCCATCGCCCTCCTCGCCGCCGGGGAGAACAAGTGGCTGAAGCTCGTCGAGGGCGACGTGGTCCTCATCAGCGCCCACGCCATCCCCGGAAACGAGTACGACGTCAACCGGGTCATCGACGGCCTCTTCCGGCGGGGGGCCGACGTCGTCCACGCCGGGCTGGCGCCCGTGCACGTCACCGGCCATGCCATGCAGGGCGAGCTGGCGACGCTGCTCACCGTCGCCCGCCCCGAGTTCTTCATCCCCGTGCACGGTGAGTTCCGCCACCTCCTGCACCACTGCCGGCTGGCCATGGAGATGGGCGTTCCCGACGCCAACGTGCTCCTGGCCGAGGACGGCGACGTCGTCGAGCTCGGCGACGACGGGCTCGACTTCCGGGGCTCGGTGCCCGCCGGCTACCTGTACGTCGACGGCATCGTCGGCGACGTGGGCCACGGCGTCCTGCGCGACCGGCGGGTCCTGGCCGACGAGGGCGTGATCGTCGTGGTGGTGGCCGTCGACGCCAACTCGGGCGAGCTGCTCTCGGAGCCGGAGATCATCACCCATGGGTGGGTCCACGCCCCGGAGGCGGAGGACCTGCTCGAGGACGCCCGCCCGCGGGTCGCCGCCGCCCTCGAGGCGGCGGCCGACGACGCCAGCATCGACGTGGAGACGCTCAAGCGGCGCGTCCGCAAGGCCGTCGGGCGCTTCGTCAACGAGCGCACCCGGCGCCGGCCCATGATCGTCCCCGTCGTCGTCGAGGCCTGATGGAGGTGCGGCAGCGACCTCCTCTCGGCGTGACGGCCGACGGCTTGCCGTCGCGCGGCCCGCGTGTCACACTGGCCCCGATGTCCTGCTCCCGGATCCTGGTACTCGTCACCTAGCGCACGCCGCCACACGACCGCGCGTGCGCCCACGACCTCCCCGACGGGAGGTCGTTGCCTTTTCCGGGTGCGTCCCGAACGCAGTTGCGGGACCGATTCCGACGCACGACAGACGCTCGACAAGGGGAACCACATGCAGATGGACGGGGGCCAAGCCCTCATCAAGAGCCTGGAGATGGAGGGGGTGGAGGTCATCTTCGGCCTCCCGGGAGGCGCCATCCTCCCGGTGTACGACCCCATCATCGACTCGCCCATCCGCCACATCCTCGTGCGTCACGAGCAGGGCGCGGGCCACATGGCCGAGGGCTACGCCCACACCACGGGCCGGCCGGGCGTGGCCATGGTCACGAGCGGTCCGGGGGCCACGAACATCGTCACGCCGCTGTGCGACGCCATGATGGACTCGATCCCGATGGTGGTCATCACCGGCCAGGTGGGCACCGCCGCCATCGGCACCGACGCCTTCCAGGAGTGCGACACGGTCGGCATCACCCGCTCGGTCACCAAGCACAACGAGCTCATCACCGACGCCCAGGACATCCCCCGGGCCATCAGGGAGGCGTTCCACATCGCCACCACCGGGCGCCCCGGCCCGGTGCTCGTCGACATCCCCAAGGACATCGTCGACCCCCGCAACCCCCGCTCGGCCATGGAGTGGTACTGGCCGGACTCGGTCGACCTGCCCGGCTACAAGCCCACCGTCAAGGGCCATCCCCGGATGATCCGGGAGGCGGCCCGCCTCATCGCCGAGTCCCGCCGGCCCGTGATCTACGCCGGGGGCGGCATCCTGAAGGCCCGCGCCGCCGAGGCCCTGCTCGAGCTGGCCGAGCTGTGCGGCATCTCGGTGGTCACGACGCTCATGGCCCGGGGCGCGTTCCCGGACTCGCACCCCCTGTGCCTGGGCATGCCGGGGATGCACGGGAACTACACGGCGGTCACGTCCATGCAGAAGGCCGACCTCCTCATCGCCCTCGGGTCGCGCTTCGACGACCGGGTGACGGGAAAGGTCTCGGCCTTCGCCCCGGACGCCAAGATCATCCACGTCGACATCGACCCCGCCGAGCTGGGCAAGGTGCGCCGTCCCGACGTCCCCATCGTGGGCGACTGCCGGGTGGTCATCGAGGAGCTGGTGCGGGCGGTGCGGGAGCTGGCCGACGCCGGGGCTGGCACTGCGGCCGGGCCCGCAGCCGGGCAGGCCGACCGCTCGCAATGGGACGCCCAGCTGCGGGAGTGGAAGGAGCAGTACCCGCTGCGCTACGAGCAGGGCTGGGCCGGCGACGACCGGCTCAAGCCCCAGTTCTGCATCGAGGCCCTGCGCGACAACGCCCCCGAGGACACCATCGTCGTGTCCGGAGTGGGCCAGCACCAGATGTGGGCCAGCCAGTTCTGGCGCTTCGAGCGGCCCTACTCGTGGGTCAACTCGGGAGGCCTGGGCACCATGGGCTTCGCCGTGCCCGCGGCCGTGGGCGCCAAGGTCGGGCGTCCCGAGTCCACCGTGTGGGCCATCGACGGCGACGGGTGCTTCCAGATGACGGCCCAGGAGCTGGTGACGGCCGCGTCCGAGCGCATCCCCGTGAAGGTGGCGATCCTCAACAACGCCTACCTGGGCATGGTCCGCCAGTGGCAGGAGCTGTTCTACGAGGAGCGCTACAGCGAGGTGTACCTCTCGCCCGACCTGCCCGACTACAAGCTGTGGGCCGAGGCCATGGGCTGCGTCGGCTTCCGGGTGGAGTCACCCGACGAGGTGGGCCCTGCGGTGGAGAAGGCCAACTCGATCGACGACCGGCCCGTGGTCATCGACTTCCGCGTCGACTACAGCGAGAAGGTGTACCCGATGGTCGCGGCGGGCACGTCCAACGACGACATCATCCTCGGCCCCGAGCAGGGCGAGGGCGGCCACTGATGGCTTCGTCCACGCTCCCCACTCCCGCCGAGAAGCCCCGTCACCACACGCTCTCGGTCCTCGTCGAGAACAAGGCCGGGGTGCTGGCCCGCGTCTCGGGCCTCTTCGCCCGGCGGGGCTACAACATCTACTCGCTGGCCGTCGCCCCCACCGACGACGAGCGCTTCAGCCGGATCACGGTGGTCGTCGACGTGGAGTCGGCGCCCCTCGAGCAGGTCACCAAGCAGCTCTTCAAGCTCATCCACGTCGTCAAGATCTCCGAGCTCGCGCCCGGGCAGTCGGTGGAGCGGGAGCTCATGATCCTCGCCGTGCGGGCCGACCCCGGGGGCCGGAGCCAGGTCATCGAGCTCGTCGACGTGTTCCAGGGCCGCATCGTCGACGTCGGCGCCGACGCCCTCACCGTCGAGCTTGCCGGTCCTCCCTCCAAGCTCGACGACTTCGAGGACCTCATGCGGCCCTACGGCATCATCGAGCTCCAGCGCACCGGGCGGGTCGCCCTGCCCAAGCTCGACCGCCAGGCACCGCCGCGGGTGCGCATGGCCGCCCGGGCCGGCTGACCAGATGACCGGCTGACCAGATGACCGGCTGAGAAGGAGAACTCCATGGCGAACGTGTACTACGAGAAGGACGCCGACGCGAACCTGATGGGCGCCCGCAAGGTGGCGGTCATCGGGTACGGGTCGCAGGGCCACGCCCACGCCCTGAACCTGAAGGACTCGGGCGTCGACGTACGCGTCGGGCTGCGCGAGGGGTCGAAGTCGGCGGCCAAAGCCGAGGCCGCGGGGCTGGCGGTCACCACCATCGACCAGGCCACGGCCGAGGCCGACGTGATCATGGTCCTGCTCCCCGACACCGAGCAGAAGGTGGTGTACGAGGCGTCGATCGAGCCCAACCTGGCCGACGGCGACGCCCTGTTCTTCGCTCACGGCTTCAACATCCGCTTCGGGCTCATCCGCCCGCCGAGCGGCGTCGACGTGGGCATGGTGGCCCCCAAGGGGCCCGGGCATCTCGTGCGCCGGACGTTCGAGGCCGGTGGCGGAGTGCCCTCGCTCATCGCCGTCGCCCAGGACGCGTCGGGCAAGACCAAGGAGCTGGCACTGTCGTACGCGCACGCCATCGGCGCCACCCGGGCCGCGGTGCTGGAGACCACCTTCGAGGAGGAGACCGAGACCGACCTCTTCGGCGAGCAGGTCGTGCTGTGCGGGGGTGTCACCGAGCTGGTGATGGCCGGCTACGAGACGCTGGTGGACGCCGGCTACCAGCCCGAGTCCGCCTACTTCGAGTGCCTCCACGAGCTCAAGCTGATCGTCGACCTGATGTACGAGCACGGCATCTCGGGGATGCGGTTCTCGATCTCCGACACCGCCGAGTACGGCGACTACACCCGCGGCCCCCGCATCATCACCGAGGAGACCCGGGCCGAGATGCGCCGCATCCTCGACGAGATCCAAGACGGGCGCTTCGCCGAGGAGTGGATCGCCGAGAACCGGAAGGGCCGGCCCCGGTTCAACGAGCTCCGGCGCAAGGGCCAGGAGCACCCCATCGAGACGGTGGGCGCCGAGCTGCGGGCCATGATGCCGTTCATCGGCGCCGGCGGGCCCAAGCCCCAGGACGTCTCCGGGGGCTGACGGAGAAGGAGGGCGTCAGCCCAGGGCGGCCACCACATGGTCGACGGCCCGAGTGAGGATCTCGACGTCGGCGGGCTCGACGTTGGGGAACATGGCCACCCGGATCTGGTTGCGGCCCAGGCTGCGGTAGGCGTCGATGTCGACGACGCCGTTCGCCCGCAGCACGGCCCCCACGACGGTCGCGTCGATTCCGGCATCGAGGTCGACGGTGCCCACCAGCGGGCTCCGCCGGGCCGAGTCGGACACGAAGGGGGTGGTGTAGCCCGTCGCCTCGGCCCAGCCGTACAGGGTGGCGGCCGACTCCGCGCAACGGGTCGAGCTCCACTCCAGGCCTCCCTTGCCCAGCAGCCAGTCGAGCTGGTCGGCGAGGAGGAAGAGGGTGGCCAGCGCCGGCGTGTTCCACGTCTGGTTGGCCCGGGCGTTCTCCAGGGCCAGGGCCAGGCTCAGGGAACGGGGGACGTAGCGGTCGGCGCCGGTGATGCGCTCGACCCGGTCCAGGGCGGCCGGGGAGCACAGGGCGATCCAGAGGCCCCCGTCGCTGCCGAAGCACTTCTGGGGCGAGAAGTAGTAGACGTCGAACTCGCCCGGATCGACGGGCATCCCCCCCGCCGCCGAGGTGGCGTCCACCAGCACCAGGGCGCCGGCGTCGGCTCCCGCCGGGCGGCGGACGGGCATGGACACGCCCGTCGAGGTCTCGTTGTGGGTGAGGGCGTAGGCGTCGATGCCGCGCTCCGGCCGCGGGTCGGGCGAGCTGCCGAACGGCGCGTCGACGACCACCGGGCTCTCCAGGTGCGGCGCGCCCCTGACCGCGGCCGCGAACGAGGACGAGAAGGCGCCGAACACCAGGTGCTGGCTGCGGCGCTCGATGAGGCTGAAGATGGCCACGTCCCAGAAGAGGGCGGCGCCGCCGTTGCCGAGCACGACCTCGTAGCCGTCGGGAAGCCCGAACAGCTCGGCCATGCCGTCCCGGATCCGGCCCACCATGGCGCGGACCGGGGCCTTGCGGTGGCTCGTGCCCAGGTAGCGGGGGTTGGACGCGGCCAGCGCGTCGACGGCCTCGGACCGGACCTTGGAGGGCCCGGAGCCGAAGCGCCCGTCGCCGGGCAGGAGGTCGGGAGGGAGGCGGATGTCGGGGATCTCGGCCGGCGGGGTCGTCATGGCGGCCACTATCGCATCCGGCCCGGCGGCCGCCGCGCCGGATTCTGCTTTGCGCCGTCCCCCGTCACCTGTGAGCATCGGCCCCATGGCTTCCACTGCGCTCCGCCCCGCAGGCGGCACGATGTCCCGCGTCTCCCGTCGCATCGCCGCCATCGAGGAGTCGGCCACCCTGGCCGTCGACGCCAAGGCCAAGGCCCTCAAGGCCGCGGGCGAGGACGTCATCGGTTTCGGGGCCGGTGAGCCCGACTTTCCCACACCCGAGCACATCGTCACGGTCGCGGCCGAGGCCTGCCTGTTCCCCCGCAACCACCACTACACCCCGGCGGGCGGCCTCCCCGAGCTGAAGGAGGCGGTCGCGGCCCGTACCGCGCTCGACTCGGGGTGGGAGGTGGCGGCCAACCAGGTGCTGATCACCAACGGGGGCAAGCACGCCGTCTACAACACGTTCGCGGCCCTGTGCGACCCGGGCGACGAGGTCCTCGTGCCCGCGCCCTACTGGGTCACCTACCCAGAGGCCATCCGCCTGGCCGGCGGGGTGCCCGTGCCCGTCCCCACGGACGAGTCCACCGGTTTCCGGGCCACCATCGACGCCCTGGAGGCGGCCCGTACGCCGGCGACGAAGATCCTGCTCTTCGTCTCGCCGTCCAACCCCACCGGGGCGGTCTACCCGCGCGCCGACGTCGAGGCCGTCGGCCGCTGGGCGGCCGACAACGGGCTGTGGGTCGTCACCGACGAGATCTACCAGCACCTGGTCTACGGGGACGCGGAGTTCTCCTCGCTGCCCGCCGTCGTGCCCGAGGCGGCCGAGCGCTGCGTGGTGGTCAGCGGCGTGGCCAAGACCTACGCTATGACCGGCTGGCGGGTGGGGTGGATGGTGGGGCCCACCGACGTCATCAAGGCCGCCACCAACCTCCAGTCCCACGCCACGTCCAACGTGGCCAACGTCTCCCAGATCGCCGCCCTCGCCGCCCTCACCGGCGACCAGGAGTGCGTGCACGTCATGCGCGAGGCGTTCGACCGCCGCCGCCGGCTCATGCACCGGTTGCTGGCCGCCATTCCCGGGGTCACCTGCCTCGAGCCCGAGGGGGCCTTCTACGCCTTCCCGTCGCTCCGCGACCTGCTGGGCCGCGACTTCGGCGGGGCCCGGGCGGTGACCACCCTCGAGCTGGCCGAGGTGGTGCTCGAGCAGGTCAAGGTGGCCATCGTCCCCGGCGAGGCGTTCGGCGCCCCCGGCTACGCCCGGCTGTCCTACGCCCTCTCCGACCAGCAGCTGGAGGAGGGCGTCGGCCGCCTGGGCCGCCTGCTCGGGGCGTAGGGGATGGCCCGCGTCCTCGTCACCGAGAAGATCGCGGCGGGAGGCCTGGCCCGGCTCCGCGACCTCGGTCACACCGTCGACGTCCGCCTCGGGCTGGACCCCGTCGGCCTTGTCGACGCCATCCGCGGCGCGGCCGCCCTGATCGTTCGCTCCGAGACCCAGGTGACGGCCGAGGTCCTCGCTGCCGGCACCGACCTGGTGGTCGTGGGGCGGGCCGGCATCGGCCTCGACAACGTCGACGTGGCCGCCGCCACCCGGCGCGGGGTCATGGTCGTCAACGCCCCCCAGTCCAACGTGGTGTCGGCGGCGGAGCACACCATGGCCCTCCTGCTGGCCCAGGCCCGCAACGTCCCCCAGGCCCACAGCGCGCTCCGGGCCGGGCTGTGGGAGCGGTCGCGGTGGCAGGGGGTCGAGCTCCACGGCAAGACGCTCGGCGTGGTCGGGCTGGGCCGCGTCGGCGCCCTCGTCGCCCAGCGGGCCCTGGCCTTCGGGATGCACCTGGCAGCCTACGACCCCTACGTCTCGCCCGAGCGGGCCCGCCAGATGGGAATCGAGCTCATGAGCCTCGAGGACCTGGTGGCCTCCGTCGACTTCCTCACCGTCCATCTCCCGAAGACGCCCGAGACCATGGGCCTGATCGGCAGGGAGATGCTGGCCCGAGCCCGCCCCGCCC
>DASZOE010000196.1:0-2498 GCA_035550945.1 Acidimicrobiales bacterium | reverse complement strand
GGGGTCAGACGCCGTCGTGGAGGGTTCGGAACGGCTCCGGGCAGGCGGGCGCGAGCTCGCCGGCGAGGGCCGTGTAGTTGCGCCGCCGGCGTTCCCGGACGGCGGCCCCGTCGACCCGCCGCACGGTCCGCGCCGTCAGGCGCGAGCAGCTGGACGCGGCCACCTCCATGTCGGCCACCTCGAGGTCCCACTCGCCGATGACGACCTCGGCCAGGCGCCCCTCGCGGGCGGCGGCGTCGGCCCGACTCGTGCGGGCGAGGGCGGACGTCGCCATCCGCCGGACGGGGCGCAGCGGGGCCAGGGCGGCGCGGCCGGTGGCGAGGGAGGCCACCGAGCGGGCGATGCGCCTGGCCGGGGGCCGGTGGGCGGCGCCCTCGGAGGAACGCGCCGCGGCGTGCAGGAGAGCTCCCCCGTCGGGGACACCGAGCGACTTGCGGGGGCAGAAGACGGCCGCGTCGCCACGGGATCCGACCGGCCGGTCACCGGCGAAGGAGTAGAGGGCGTGGGCCGCGTCCTCGACGACCGGCACTCCCGCCGGCGGGGCGACGGTCGGGAACCCGAAGTGGGAGATGAGGTAGACGGCGTCGGCATCCCCGGCGGCGCGCGCCAGGTCCTCCTCGTCCACCTGCAGGGTGCCGTCGACCCGGTAGAAGGCCACGGTGACGCCCGCCAGCCGGGCCGCCTCCACCTCCGACCCGCAGTGGTAGGCGGGCATGGCCAGGCGGCTCCCGGGCCCCAGGCCCAGGGCCCGCAGCGCCAGCCACACCGCGCCCCGCCCGAGGTGGGTCAGCCGCAGCGACGGCCGGTCGAAGGGGAACACCGGCGGCCGCCGGGGTCCGGTGAGGGAAGAGAGCGAGAGCGTCGGGTAGACGCCGATGAGGACGTCGGCGCTCAACGCTGTCGGCGGCCGGGGACGAAGCGCAGCAGCACGGCCAGGTCCTGCACCCGCAGCGCCAACGCGCCGAGTACGAACACGCCTCCGCCCATGACCACGCCCGCGACCAGCTGGACCAGCGCCCTTCCTCCCCCCGCGTCGGTGACCTCCCGCGCGCCGACCACCACCGCCACCATGGCGAGGGCCGCCATGCCCGATGCGAGGGTCACCTTCCCCAGCTCGCGCACGCTGTGGCGGATCCCCAGCCCGCCCAGGCGCCGGGCCAGCAGGACCCCGGCAACGGCGGTGGCGACGACGTAGCCCAGGGAGTGGGCCAGGGCCAGGCCGGCCACGCCCATCAAGGGGAAGAGGGCGAAGTCGAGGGCGACGGTGACGACGTTGTCGACGACGTTGAGGAGCAGGGGCGTCCGGGTGTCCTGGCGGGCGTAGAAGGCCCGGTTGAAGAGCAGGAAGGCGGAGAAGGGGAGGAGGCCGATGGCGAACATCTGCAGCACCTCGGCGACGAGGGCGCTGCTCGCCCCCTGGGCCACGCCCCGTTCCAGGAGGGTCTGGATGAGCGGCTTGGCCAGCACCAGGTAGGCGGCCGTGGCGGGGAGGAGAAGCAGCCCGGTGGCCCTCAGGCCGTCGGCGGTGCGGGCCCGGAAACCCGCGGTGTCCCCGGCGACGTACTGGCCCGACAGCGTCGGCAGCAGGGCGGTCATGATCGACACGGCCACGATGCCGTAGGGCAGCTGGAAGAACGCGAAGGCGGTGAAGTAGGCCGTCGGCCCGCCCTGCTCGCCGTTGGCTAGGTAGAGGGCGATGCCGAGGCCGATCTGGTTGACGACGACGTAGAGCAGCGTCCATCCCGAGAGCCGAGCGAGCTTGCACACCGCGGGATGGCGGAAGTCGATGCGCAGACGCAGGCGCCCGGGCAGCTGTCGCACGTACGGCCAGTGCACGGCGGCCATGGCCCCCACGCCTGCCGTCGTCCCCAGGGCCAGCAGCAGCTTGCTGCCGAGGTCGGCGTTCACGCTGGCGTTGGTCGGCGTGCCGGAGACCACGGCCGCGAAGACGAGGAACGTGGCGATGACGACGGCGTTGTTGAGGATGGGGGCGAACATCGGGACCGCGAAGCGGTCGTAGGCGTTGAGCAGCGCTCCGGCGATGGCCGCGTAGCCGTAGAAGGCGACCTGCAGGGCGAAGAAGCGGAGGAAGAACGTGGCCAGGTCGCGCTGGGTGGCGGCCTCCGCCCCGGACAGCCGGGAGCTGAACAGCCCCACGATCCAGGGGGCGACGACCACGGTGACCGCGCTCAGGGCCACGAGGACGGCCAGGGAGGTGGAGACCAGGCTGGATGCCGCCTCCCACGCGTCGTCGTGCTCGCGAGTCCGCAGCTCCTGCACCAGGACGGGGATGAACACCGACGTGAGCACGCCTCCGAGCACCAGCTCGTAGATGACGTTGGGGAGGGTGTTGGCGATGTTGTAGGTGTCGGCGAGCCGGGACTCGGCCACGCCGAGGGCGAACACCAGTGCCACCATGCGGCCGAGGCCGGTGAGCCGGGAGAGCGTGGTGCCCACGGCCATGACCGCGACCGGCCGCGACAGAGCGGGGCGGTCGC
>DASZOE010000195.1:0-2479 GCA_035550945.1 Acidimicrobiales bacterium | reverse complement strand
CCCTGGTCCTGGTCGAGAACGACGGCCACCCCGCCCCGGAGATCGACGTCGGCCCCTTCACCTACATCCGGCTGCGCCGCAGCCGCTACACCCGCGCCGACCTCGACGCCTGGACCGAGCGACTCGAGAAGATCACCACCGGCGGACGGGACGCCTACGTCTTCTTCAAGCACGACGAGACGGGCGACAGCCCTCGCTACGCTCGCCGGGTGATGGGTCGTCTCCAACGCCCGTGACCGGCTGCGTGCCCGAACGCAGTGCCGGCTGCGTGCCCGAACGCAGTGCCGGCTGCGTGCCCGAACGCAGTGCCGGCTGCGTGCCCGAACGCAGTACCGGCTGCGTGCCCGAACGCAGTGCCGATGTGAGCGACGCCGACCGTCGGGCGGTCGCCGCACTGCTGGGACGGGAGCCCGGAGGCGCGTTCTCGGTCGCCGTCCGCGGTAGCGACGGCCGTCCCATGGTCATCCGCAACGATCCCCTGCTCCGGGACGGCACGCCCATGCCCACCCGGTGGTGGCTCGTCGACGCCGAGCTACGGCGGGCGGTGAGTGGCCTGGAGGCCGGCGGCGGCGTGCGGGAGGCGGCGGCCGCCGTCGACCCCGACGAGCTCGCGGAGGCCCACGCCCGCTACGCCGCCGAGCGCGACACCGCCCTTCCCCCTGACCACCAGGGGCCCCGGCCCACGGGCGGCGTGGGCGGCACCCGCAAGGGCGTGAAGTGCCTCCACGCCCACTACGCCTGGTTCCTCGCCGGCGGCGACGACCCCGTGGGTCGCTGGGTCCACGCCCGTCTGCAAGGGTGAGGGGCATGGCCGAAGGCCCGCCGGTGGCCGCCGTCGACTGCGGGACCAACTCCACCCGCCTCCTCGTCAGCGACGGGCGGGAGACGCTCGCCCGGCTGATGCGCATCACCCGTCTGGGTCAGGGCGTCGATGCAACGGGCGAGCTCGCCCCCGAGGCCGTCGACCGCACCATCGAGGTCCTGGACGAGTACCGGCGGGTGATGGACGAGCACGGCGTGGAGCGCGTGCGGATGACGGCGACGTCGGCGGCGCGCGACGCGGCCAACCGCGACGTCTTCTTCTCCCGGGCGACCGAGGTCGTCGGGACCCCGCCCGAGCTGCTGTCGGGGGAGGACGAGGCCCGGCTCTCGTTCCGGGGGGCCACCGCCGCGCTCGACCCCGCCGACGGCCCCTTCCTCGTCGTCGACGTCGGCGGGGGGTCGACGGAGTTCGCGGTGGGCACACGCGAGCCGGAGGGGGCGCTGTCCGTCGACATGGGCTGTGTCCGTCTCACCGAGAAGTTCCTCCACCACGACCCGCCCGCCCCCGAGGAGCTCTCCCAAGCCCTCTCGGTGGCACGGGACTACCTCGACGACGTGGCCCGCGACGTGCCTGCCGTCCTCGACACCCGGCGTCTGGTGGGGCTGGCGGGAACGGTCACCACGGTGGCCGCGGTGGAGCTGGGCCTCACCAGCTACGACCCCGAGCTCGTGCACCACTTCGTCCTGACCCGGGCCGCGGCCGAGGACGTCTTCCGCACCCTGGCCACCGAGACCCGGGCCCAACGGGTGCACAACCCCGGTCTGGAGGAGGCCCGGGCCGACGTGATCGTCGGCGGCGCCGTGATCCTCGTCGCCGTGTTCCGGTACTTCGGCTTCGACGAGTGCCTGGTGAGCGAGGCCGACATCCTCGACGGGCTGGCCGCGAGCCTGCTCGGGGCGGCCGAGGACCGACCATGAGCAGCATCCCCGATCGGCTGACGGGTCGCCGGGTCCTTCTCCGCCCCCTGGTCTCCACCGACTTCCCGCAGTGGCGGGAGGTGCGGCGCCGCAACGGCGAATGGCTGCTCAAGTGGGAGCCCCAGCCTCCGAAGGGGAACCCCGACGACACCGCCGATCTGGCCGCGTTCGCCGCCCGTTGCGGGGCCCGCCAACGGGAGTGGCAGCTGGGCACGGGCTACGGCTTCGGCATCTTCGTCGACGACCACCTGGCCGGCGAGATCAACCTGTCGGGAGTCCAGCGGGGGCCGTTCCAGAACGCCTACGTGGGCTACTGGATCGACGAGGCCCGGGCCGGGCGCGGCTACGTCCCCGAGTCCCTCGTGGTCGCCTCCCGCTTCGCCTTCGAGGACCTCCGCCTCCACCGCCTCCAGGTCGCGATCATCCCCCGGAACCGGCCCAGCCGCCGGGTCGTCGAGAAGCTCGGGCTCCGCGACGAGGGCACCGCGCTGCGCTACCTGGCCATCAACGGCGTGTGGGAGGACCACGTCCGCTATGCCATCACCGCCGAGGAGTGGGAGGAGCGGGGCAAGGAACTGTGGCGCGACGGGGTCGAGTAGTCCCCTCCCCCGCCCGAACCGAAGGTGGATGCCCGGGCCAGAGGGCCAGAGCACAGGTATCGACCGCCAGAGCGAGGCCCTACTAGAGGTACCCCATGGGGTCGACCGGGGTGCCGTTGCGCCGGACCTCGAAGTGGAGG
>DASZOE010000194.1:0-6250 GCA_035550945.1 Acidimicrobiales bacterium | reverse complement strand
GTAGCCCACGCCGGCCCGGCCAGCTCGGCGGCGGTGGCGGGGTCGGCCGGCGCGGCCCGGAGGCGGCTCGTGACGTCGCGGCCGTAGGAGTTGACGTTCTGGCCCAGCAGCGTGACCTCGGTCGTGCCCGCCCGGCCCAGGGCCTCGACCTCGGCGACGACCTGGCCGAAGGGGCGGCTGGCCTCCGGCCCCCGCACCGCGGGCACGATGCAGAAGCTGCAGGAGTTGTCGCAGCCGACCTGGATGGTCACCCAGGCCGCGTACGGGAGGTTGCGGCGGGCGGGCAGCGCCGACGGGAAGGCGGCCTCGTCCTCGGCCTGGGCCGGGTCGAGGATCTCCATCACCGGCCCCTCCCGGGACGCCCGGCGCAGGAGCTCGGGCGCGGAAGCCAGGTTGTGGGTGCCGAACACGGCGTCGACCTGGGGGGCCCGTTCCTGCACCAGCCCCCGGTCCTTCTGGGCCAGGCACCCTCCCACCGCGATCTGCAGGTCGGGCCGGCGCTCCTTCTCGGCCTTGAGGTGGCCCAGGTGGCCGTAGAGGCGGTTGTCGGCGTTCTCCCGGATGCAGCACGTGTTGAGGACGACGACGTCGGCCGACGCCAAGTCGTCGGTGGCCTCCATGCCGTCGGCCTCCAGCAGCCCGGCCAGGCGCTCGGAGTCGTGCTCGTTCATCTGGCACCCGAAGGTGCGGATGAGGAACTTGCGGGTCACGCCCTCCACGCTACTTCCGCAGGGGCGTTGCTCCGGGCGTCAGCCGAAGACGTGGTGGGGCGCCACCGGGGGCGGAGTGAGGGTGGCCGCCACCGTGGGGAGCTGCGGGGCCACGGCCTCGGCGCCCGACCGCCGGTGCCGGTCCTCGACGGCCAGGCGGATGGCGGTGCGGCCCTCGCCGTCGATCTCGATGTCGGCGAAGGTGGGGATGCAGACCAGGTCGATGTTCGACGGGGCGACGAAGCCCCGGGCGATGGCAATGGCCTTCACCGCCTGGTTGAGGGCCCCCGCCCCCACCACCTGGACCTCCACCGCCCCGGTCTGGCGGAGCACGCCGGCCAAGGCCCCGGCGACCGAGTTCGGGTTGGATCGGCTGGACACCTTCAGGACCTCGACCACGACCAATCCCCCCCAAAACCGGTTGGCAACTGTCTCCTAGGTTCGACGGGTGGGGCCGGGGTTCCTCCCCGCCTGCGTGGCCGAACGCAGTGGCCGCCTGCGTGGCCGAACGCAGTGGCCGCCCTCGTCGGTCAGCGGAGCGTGCGGGCGGGGAGGCCGGCGAGGCGGAGCTCGACGTGGGCGTCGAGCTCGTCCACCTCCAGGGCCTGGCGGAGATGCTCGAGGAGCTCGGTCTCGACGAAGTCGGCCAGGCCTCCGGCGTCGGCGTCGTCCCATACCGCCACCCGCAGCTCCACCTGCGGCCGCGGCCGTCCGGCCAGGACCCGGGCCCGGGCCCAGCGCACGTCGTCGTGGGTGGAGAGGTGGTCGGCCAGGGCCGCGGTGACGGCCGAGGACGACAGGACGGTGCCGCCCCTGGAACCGTCGCCGTCCTCGAAGTGGAGGTCGGATACCGTCTTCGAGGCCGGGAACTGGGCCCGCAGCCACCGCCAGCCCAGCCACGCCAGCACCAGGCCCAGCAGAGCGACGGCCAGCCAGAAGGGGAGCAGGTGGTCGGCCACGAAGCGCTGGAGGCCGGGGCCGAGAACGGGATCGTGCGCCGCCTGGCGGCCGAAGACCCCACCGCTGCGGGCCAGACCATAGGCGCCGGCTCCGGCCAGGAGGAGACCCAGCAGCGCCAGGACCAGGCGATCGAGACGGTCGGGCCGGGTGGCGCGGGTCACCGGCTCACCGCCTGGTGGGTACTCGGGCCCACCGCCGCCGCCTCGACGGCCCGCTCGGCCTCACGGCTCCGGCGCAGCCGCACGACGACCTCGGCGGGTCGGGCCAGCCCCAGGCTCCGCAGGCGGTCTTCGACCACCTGGCGGACCGACGCCTCCAGTCCGCCCGGGTCGCGGCGCGCCGTCCGCACCCCGACCGACGCGCGCCGGTGGGAGATCGCCACAGAGGCCCGCTCCACGCCGTCGATGCCCGACACCCGGCGGGCGAGGGCCCGCTCGAGACTGCGAGTGTTGATCTCGACGGTGGCCGTGGAGGCGCCGTCGGGAGCGGACCGCGGCACCGATTGCGGGCCCCGGCGGACGAGCTGGAGCACGAGCAGGGCGAGGCCGGCCACGAGGATGACGAGCAGCACGGTCCTGGCCTCCCGGGTGCTCCAGGCGTGACTGCGGACGTCGTCGTACCAGTGGTCCCAGGGGACGACCAAGGGCCGGCCGCGCCGGGCCCCGGCGACGACCTCGGCGGCGACGAGCAGACCTGCCGCCAGCAGTCCCAGGGCCACGACGCCGGCCAGGAGCCGGTTGACGATGCGCACGGCTCAGGCGGCGCGGGCGCGGGCCGGAGGGGTGGGCGCCGGTAGCTCGTCGACGGTTACGCGCACCGCGGTGACAGCGACGCCGGTGAGCTCCCGCACCCGGTCGGAAACCCGGCGCCGGACCTCCGAGGCGACCCGGCCGACCGGGCTGGGGTAGGCGACGCCCAGGCGCAGGGCGAGGGTGGCGGTCGATCCCTCCAGGTCGGCGTCGGCCTGCACGCCCTTGCTCGAGGATGCGGACCTCCGCCGGGCGACCCCGTCCACCTCGCTCGCCGCCCGGGCCGCGATGCGCTCGATCACCCGCGGTGCGAGCACGAGCACCCCACGGCGGCCGGGATCGGCGACGGTGTCGCCGCCCGCATCGCCGGCGAGCTCGCCCCTGCCGGTCACCGGGGCCGGCGCCGGGACAGGTCGACGTTCAGCTCGTTCAAGTCGATCTCGCCCTCGAGGACCTTGGCCACGACGACCCCTGCCGCGCCGAGGACGGCGGTGAGGACCAGCGCGCCGAAGCCACCGGCGGCGAAGGCCAGCCCCAGGACGAGGCCGGCGAAGAGGCAGACGACGGTGGTGTTGGACAACTTCATCCTCCTGCGCTCAGTGGGACCTCGATGTCGTCCACGTGCACGTCGACCGCCCGCCCGCCGGCGAGAGGGAGGACCGCGCCCCGTACCGTGGTCCCCACGACGGGCAGCGGAGCTTCAGGTCCGGCAACGACGTGCACCTCCACGTTCCCGTCCCGCACCCTCACGCCCCGTACCCGCCGGCCCGGGAGATAGGTGGCCACCTCGCCGAACTGGCCTCCCGACAACGAGCTCACCAGGGGGAGAGCCTGGACGACGGCGGCGACTGCGTCGACGTCGACCTCGGCCATTACTGGCCGGGGCCCGACCCCGAGTCGTCGTCGCCCATCCAGACGTCGCCGACGCTGATGTTCACCTCGGTCACCCGAAGGCCGCACATGCCCTCGATGCGCCGGATCACGTTGCTGCGCACGGCCTCGGCCACGTCGACGATGGAGACGCCGTACTCGCACACCAGGTCGACGTCGACCGCCGCCTCCTCCTCGCCGACCTGGACGTTCACGCCCTGGGTGACGCTCGGCGACGACGAACCGACGGGCAGGCGCTCCTTGACCGCGCCGAGGGCGCGCGCCGCGCCCTTGCCCATGTCGTGGACGCCGGAGACCTCGCGCGCCGCGATGCCGGCGATCTTGGCGACGACGGGGTCGGCGATCGTCGTGCGCCCCTGCGGCGTGATCAGATGGCCGGGGCCGGCGGAGGGGCCGTCCGTGCCGGGACGTTGTTCGGTGATCTGTGACATGCGGTGCTCCTGGGCTCACGGAAGGGGGCCGCCGGCGCCCCGGTGTTGGAGCACCAACCGATACAGCGGGGACGCTGTACCCCGGGGCTCGGCGGTCCGAACGTGAAATTTCCCGGAGCGACTCGCTCGCGTCAGTCGAGGCTGATCGGCAGGTCGTCGGGGTTCGTGGCCCCTTCGCCGTCGGTGGCTCCGAGGCCGAGCTGCTGGCGGATGCGCTCGGAGATCTCGACCATGATCTCGGGGTTGTCGACGAGGAACGTCTTGGCGTTCTCCCGGCCCTGGCCGAGCTGCTCGCCCTCGTAGGTGTACCAAGCCCCCGACTTCTTCACCAGGCCCAGGTCGACGCCCACGTCGAGCAGCGACCCCTCCCGGCTGATCCCCTTCCCGTAGCCGATGTCGAACTCCGCCTGCTTGAAGGGGGGACTGCACTTGTTCTTCACCACCTTGACCCGGGTGCGGTTGCCGACCACCTCGACGCCGTCCTTGATGGCCTCGATGCGGCGGATGTCGAGGCGGACCGACGAGTAGAACTTGAGCGCCCGCCCGCCCGGAGTGGTCTCGGGCGAATTGTGCACCACGACGCCGTCGGCCAGGTAGTTGTGGCTGGCCTCGACCTCGATGTCGAAGCGGTGCATCGAACGGGTCCGCGGCTTGGGGGCGATCGCGGTGATCGGCATGGGGACGAGCTCGTACCGCATCGGGACGGTGACGGGCTCGACTCCGAACCGGCCCCGGAAGCGTGGCAGGAGCTTGTACTCCATCGACGGGTGGACGAATGGCGCGACAAGCGCGTGCAGCTTCGCTGTCTCGTCCTTGTCGAACACGAAGAAGGCCTTGCCGCTTCGTGACACGAGCTTCGGCCTGATCCCCCAGGTGTCGGCGAGGTAGGCGGCCAGGCGCGTCCTGGTGGTGGGCTCCATCGCCTGCACACAGATCTCCGACCGGCCGCTGCCCTCCCGAGTGCGGGCCTGGACACCCTTGGCCCGCAGGGCGAAGGTGCCGTCGTCCATGTACCAGATGGCCAGGGAGAGAGGCTTGAGCTGCTTCAGGTAGTCGTCGCTGAGGACCTTCTGGCCGCCGACGTACACGGCCCGGCGGAGCTCGGCCAGCTCGGGCAGCGGTGCCAGGTCACAGAACACGGCGCCGTCGCTCGCCCGCACCGAGCGGCTCTTGTCGACGTTCTCGAACAAGGACGCCTTCCAGTCGCAGTACGAGGTCTGCCGGGCTCCGTGGCCGAACCGGTAGCGAGCACCGTGACCGCTCCTCGTCGGCGAGAGGGACCCGTCGCCCATGAGGCCGCCGAGGACCACCTCCCACTGGAACCCGGACAACCGGTGGGGCACCGCCTGCAGCACCCGGTCGCCCACGGCCAGCTCCCCCGCCTCGCGCCAGCCCGCCGGCGTACGGATCTGGTGGTTCACGGTGCAGGCGAACTGAGCCCGGCCGTTGCCCCCCGCCCGAGCCACGGTGAACTGGAGGAACTGCTCAGTGGGCCCGTTGTCGAACCAGTTCACGACCTTCTTGGGGACGACCTCGCCCCGTTCCGGGTCGTAGGACAGCACCTCGACCGGGAGGCGCTGGTTGACGATCTTGCCGATCTTCTCCTGCGTGCCGTCGGCGAGCGTGATTCGAGTGCCGTACGACAGGCACCCGTACATCACGCCGATCTTCTCCCGGAGCTGGTTGATGAAGACGGCGATGGTGTTGGTCTTGTTGAGCGTGCCCGCCAGCTTGCGCAGGGCCTGGGACATGAGCCGGGCCTGGAGGCCCACGTGGGTGTCGCCCATCTCCCCCTCGATCTCGGCGCGGGGGGTGAGGGCGGCCACCGAGTCGATGACGAGCACGTCGAGGGCGCCCGAGCGGATGAGCATGTCGGCGATCTCCAGCGCCTGCTCGCCGGTGTCGGGCTGGGAGATGAGCAGCTCGTCGATGTTGACGCCGATGGCCCGGGCGTACACCGGGTCCATGGCGTGCTCGGCGTCGACGTAGGCGCAGATCCCGCCGTTGCGCTGGGCCTCGGCGACGACGTGCATGGCCAGGGTGGACTTCCCCGACGACTCCGGGCCGAAGATCTCGACGATGCGGCCGCGAGGTAGGCCGCCCACCCCGAGGGCGATGTCGAGGGCGAGGGCGCCGGTGGAGATGGCCTCGATCTCCATGTGGGCCGCCTCGCCCATGCGCATGACCGATCCCTTGCCGTACTGCTTCTCGATCTGGCTCACCGCCATCTCGAGGGCCTTTTCCCGTTCCACGTTGGTTCCTCCGTCCTGACCCTCTGCCGTGCTGGCTCGCTGCCGTCGGGGCCCGCTCGAGACGGGCCGAGCTCTCTGACGGGTCTCACCCTACGAAGGGGGTGTGACGATGACGCCGGTGTACTTTCACGAGCGTAGTTCCGAACGTTCGTTCGGTCAAGGACCGCCGGCCCCCCGGGAGGCAAGATGGGCGACGTGTCGGACGAGCTGTTCGCGGCCATCGCCGGGGGCGACGAGGGCCGGGTCCGGGCCCTCGT
>DASZOE010000193.1:0-5869 GCA_035550945.1 Acidimicrobiales bacterium | reverse complement strand
ACCCGGGAGTCGAGCCGCCGGCGGCTGGCCAGAGGGCCTCAGTGGGTGCCAGCGTCCATGTGGCGAGGGGCGTCGTGCGGCGGGCAGTACGGAATGCTCATATGGGCCTGGTGGGTGCCGTGGTTGTGGTGGGGGACCGTCTGGTGCGCGTGCAGCGTCACGCCGTGTGGGCAGCCACCGCCGGTGTGCGTGGCCCCCGCGGGGACAGCGGGGACGATGGCCGCCACTGCGCCCACCGCCAGGCCGGCAAGAACCCTTCGCATGGAATCTCCCTTCGCTCCGCCCGCCATGGGCGACCTACGCTCCCGCTGTCAATACCCGCAACCGGGCACTACATACCCCGTCGCGATCGGGCCGTGACCAGCTCGAGCAGCGTGTACAGGATGCGCGCCGTCGCCCCCCAGACGGTGTCGTGCTCCAGCTCGAAGAAGTAGATGGGGCGATCGGGAGCCGGGCCGTCCCACCGCTCCTCCCGGAACACCGACTCGTCGAGCAGGCGTGACAGAGGGACGTCGTACGCCTCCTCCACCTCGTCGGCCCGCAGCTCCAGCCGGGGCCGGGCGTCGAGGATGCCGACGAAGGGCGTCAGGACGAACCCGGTGGTCGCGGTCACCAGGCGGTCGAGGCGCCCGGCCACCTCGACGGCGGCCGGCGGCAGGCCGATCTCCTCCTCCGCCTCGCGGAGCGCGGCGGCGAGCTCGTCCTCCCGGGGCCCGAGGGTCCCGCCGGGGAAGGACATCTCCCCCTGGTGGGCGGAGAGGGTGGCGGCCCGCCGGGTGAGGATCACCCGGGCCTCACCGTCCTCCTCGAAGAGGGGGATCAGCACGGCGGCGGCGCGGGAGCCGGGCGGGACCGCCGCCGGGGGCCGGTCGGCTCGCGCCGCGGCGAGCGCGGCCCGGACCCGGGCCAGGTCGACCACGCGGGCCGCGGCCGCCAGCCCGGCCCACGGCGGTGGCCCTCCGGGGCGGGCCCCTTGCGGCCGAGGGACCGACTGGCGGCCGCCCAGGTTCGTCAGGAGGAGGTGACGCCGGGCTCGGCGGCGGCCGCCTCGGCCGCGGCCACCAGGTTCTCCAGGACCTCGCGCATCCCGGCCGTCTTGAGGTTGCTCATCACCCGTCCGGGGGGCGTCTCGCCCCGCTCCCACTCCATCCAGGCGGCAAGCAGCTTGGCGGGCTCGGGCGGCGGGCGGTCCATGGCCGAGAGAGTACGCCGCCGGCGCGCCTCCCCGGTACGCTCGGCGACCGATGGCGCTGGAGGTCCGGGTCGAGCCCGCCCGCTGCATCGGCAGCGGGTCCTGCGCCAACAACGCGCCCGGCACGTTCGCCCTCGACCGCTCGACCATGCTGGCGTCGGTCGTCGACCCCGGAGGCGATCCCGAGGAGGACGTGGTGCGGGCCGCCGAGGCCTGCCCCACGGCCGCCATCTCCGTCCACCGCGACGGCGTCCGCCTGGCCTGAGGGCAGGGACGAGAAAGGGGCGGGCCTCCGGATGGAGACCCGCCCCTTCACGTTGCTTCTACGGAGACCAGGGCAGCCCTAGGGCTGGGCGACAGGGTCCCCAGTGGCCACCACGTGCACCACGCCGAGCGGGATGCCGGCCTTGAAGAGGGAGACACCGAAGGTCTTGTTCAGCGCCTCCGCCCCGGTCGTCGAGAGCTTGGCCACGGTGCCGTCCAGCAGGGTGCGGCCCTGGGAGTCCTGGGACACCTTCACGTCGGTGCCGTCCAGGTCCATGATGTGGGCGACGGCGCCCGAGCCGCTCACGGTGGCCGAGAGCGTCGAGTCACCCGGGTTGACGATGAAGTCGGTGACCTCGAGCGACTTCCCACCGGCGGTGAACTTCAGTCCGCCGCTGTGGCTGAACGTGCCCCTGATGTAGTTGGGCTGGTCGCTCGGGTACACGGCGACGTAGCCCTCGGTGATCGGGAAGCTCACGGTGGTCGTGCCGCCGCTCGCGGAGGCGGTGGCCGGGCCCACGGGGGCGACGGACACCTTGTTGTCGGCGAGCACCTTGGCGGTGGCGGCGTCCAGGTCGACGCTCGTGCTGGTGCCGCTGAGGCGGACGAACTCGGCCTCGGGAGCACCCATCGGCCCGGGCGTCCCGTTGGCGACGACGTGCACCACGCCGAGCGGGATGCCGGCCTCGAACAGCGAGACCCCGAAGGTCTTGTTCAGGGCATCTGCACCGGTCGCCGACAGCTTGGCGACGGTCCCGTCGAGCCGGGTGTTCCCCTGCGCGTCCTGGGTCACCTGCACGTTCGAGCCGTCGAGGTCCAGGATCTGGGCGACCGAGCCGCCGGGCCCGCCGACGGTGGCGGACAGGGTCGACGTTCCCGGGTTCACGATGAAGTCCGTGACCTGCAGGGACTTGCCACCGGCGGCGAAGGTGAGCCCGCCGCTGTGGCTGAAGGTGCCCCGGATGTAGGACGGCTGCGTCGTCGGGTAGACGGACACGAAGCCCTGGGTGATGGGGAAGCTCACCGTGGTCGTGCCGCCGCTCTGGGACACCGAGGCCGGAGCCACCGGCGTCACCGTCACGTGGTTGTCGGCCAGGACCTTGGCCGTGCCCGGGTCCAGGTCCACGCTCGTGCTGGTCCCCTTCAGGGTCAGGAACTCGGCCTGGGGGCCGCCAGTGTTCGTGGCCGCTCGTGTCGAGCCGGAGCCGGAGCCCTCCTCGTCCGACGACCCGCAGGCCGCCATGGCCAGGGCGAGCACGCCGATGGTCGCCAGTGCCGCTGTCCGGCGCCGGAGCCTGCTGGGAAGCTTCATCTGGAATCGATCCTCCTGATCGTGTGGTCGGGGCCCGGTGCCGCTCGGATCTCCGGCACGACCGGTTCCCTCGGAGCGCGCGGGGGCACGCCCGGTGGTCCGGTGGTCCCGGAGAGCTCGAGCGACCGCCTCGCCCTCTCGGCCCGAGCGCAGGAGATGCGCTCGACGCTCTCTTCTCCGGTGCTGGGGCTCCCGCCGGATGACACCTCTCCGCGGAGAGGAGCACTCAGGACCGGCGGGGCGCCTCCGGACGGGCGCGCAGCACCCGGCGCATGTCGCGCACCGTACGGACCGGCCCCCCGACGGTGCCCGTGACCTTCGAGCGGCCGCGGCGGGGCGAGTACGGCACGTCGACCTCGCTGACCCGTCGTCCGGCGTCGCCGACCCGCAGCACCATCTCCAGCGGCCAGCCGAAGCGGCGATCCTCCAGGCCCGCCTCGAGCAGCGCCTCCCGGCGGGCGGCCCGCATCGGGCCCAGGTCGGTGAGGCGCAGGCCGGTGCGCCGGTGGATCTCCCTGACCAGCACGCGGTTGGCGAGCCGGGCGTGCAAGGGCCAGGCGCCGCGGCCCGTCGGGCGGCGGGCCCCCAGGACCAGATCGGCCCGGCCGGCGAGGACCGGCCCCGCGACCAGGGGGAGGTCCGCAGGGTCGAGCGACCCGTCGCCGTCCATGAAGCAGACGACGCCGTCGGGGTCGCCGGCTGCCAGCAGACCGGCCCAGCACGCCGACCCGAAGCCACGCACGAGCTCCACCACCACCCGCGCCCCGGCCCGGCGGGCGACGTCGCCCGAGCCGTCGGTGGACCCGTTGTCGACGACGATCGGCGTGTAGCCGGCGGGCATGGCGGCGAGGAGCGGCGGGAGGGCGAGCGCTTCGTCGAGGACCGGGATCACCACGTCGGGCACAGGTGGGGCATCATCGCGCCCGTGCGGGTCCTGGTCACCGGCGGAGCCGGCTTCGTCGGCTCCCATGTGGTGGACCAGCTGCTCGACGGTGGTGCCCGTGTCCGGGTCGTCGACAGCCTCGACCCCGCCACCCATGCCGCCCCCCCGGACTACCTGCGTCCCGACGCGGAGCTGCTCGTGGGCGACCTGGCCGACCCCGCGGTGGCCACCGCCGCAGTGGCGGACGTGGACGCCGTGTGTCACCAGGCGGCGAAGGTAGGCCTGGGCGTGGACTTCGGCGACGTGAGCCGCTACGTCGCGGCCAACGACACCGCCACCGCCACCCTGCTGGAGGCGCTGTGGCGGCGCGCCTTCGGCGGCCGGTTCGTGCTGGCGTCGAGCATGGTGGTCTACGGCGAGGGCCGTTACCGCTGTGAGGACCACGGCCACGTGCGCCCCGGCCCCCGCGCCGGGGGTGACCTGGCGGCCGGCGTGTTCGACCCGCGCTGCCCGTACCCGGGCTGCGCGCGGCGGGTCCGGTGGGCGACCCTCGACGAGACCACTCCCCCCGACCCCCGGAACGTCTACGCCGCGACCAAGCTCCACCAGGAGCACCTCTGCGGGCTGTGGGGACGGGACGCGGGCGCCGTCGTGGTGGCCCTGCGGTACCACAACGTCTACGGCCCGCGGATGCCGCGGGACACGCCGTACGCGGGCGTGGCGTCCATCTTCCGGAGCGCCCTGGCCGGCGGCGAAGCGCCGCGCCTGTTCGAGGACGGTGCCCAGACCCGCGACTTCGTGCACGTGGGCGACGTCGCCCGGGCCAACGTCCTCGCCCTCACCCGGCCGACGGTGCCGTCGGGCCCGTACAACATCGCCAGCGGGACGGCCCGCACGGTGGCCGACCTGGCCGGAGAGCTCACCCGTGCCCTCGCGCCGCACCTCGTCCCCGTCGTCACCGGCCAGTGGCGGCTCGGTGACGTGCGCCACATCGTGGCCTCGCCGGGGCGCGCCGCCGAGGCCCTCGGCTTCGTCGCCGAGGTGGACTTCGCCGCCGGCATGGCCGAGTTCGCCCGTGCGCCCCAGCGGGCCCGAGCCTGATCGCCGGGACCCGAGGCCCGCCGCCCGGCGTCTCGCCGGCGCCGGGCTGGCGGCGGCCACGACGGCCGGCGTGGTCCTGGCCGTGCTGGTGGCGCGGGGTAGCGGGATCCTCGACGCCCGCTGGGGCATCCTGGTCCTGCTGGGGCTGTGGTCGGCGACGTGGGCACTGGGAGTCGCCTGTGCCCTGCGACTGGCGGCCCGCGTGGCCCTGCCCGCCGTGCTCGTCGGGGCGGTGGCCGTCAGGATGGCAGGGCTCTCCGGACCGCCGGCGCTCTCCGACGACCTCTACCGGTACTCGTGGGACGGCCGGGTGCAGGCCGAGGGGACGAACCCCTACCGGTACCCGCCCGACTCTCCGGCCCTCGCCGATCTCCGCGAGCCGTGGCTGTGGCCGGACGCTTCCGGGTGCGCGCGGTTGGACCGCCCACCCGGATGCACCCGCATGAACCGGCCGAGCGCCCGCACGATCTACCCGCCCCTGGCCCAGGTGTGGTTCGCCGGCGTGTACCGGGTGGCGGGCATCGACGCCCGCCACAAGGCTTGGCAGGTGGCCGGGCTGGCCACCGACCTGGCCGTGGTGGCGCTGCTGCCGCTGGTCCTGGGGGCGTGGGGACGGGACCGGCGGTGGACCGCTCTCTACGCCCTCTCGCCCTTCCCGGTGGTCGAGGTGGTGAACAACGGGCACGTCGACGGCCTGGCCGTCGTGCTCGTCGTTCTCGCCCTCCTGCTGGCCGCTCGGCGCCGGCCGGGGTGGGCCGGTGTGCTCCTCGGGGCCGCGGCCGTGGTCAAGCTGTACCCGGCCGTTCTGGTGGCCGGGCTGGTGGGCGCGGGCACACGTCCCCGCCCTGCCCTCGTGCGGGCCGCCGCGGGTGCCCTGGCGGTGGCGGCCGTGGCCTATCTCCCCCACGTCCTGACCGTGGGGGCCCGCGTGCTCGGCTACCTCCCGGGGTACCTGCGCGAGGAGCGCTACGCCACGGGAGGCCGGTACCTGCTGGCCGGCCTGGTGGGGCTGCCTGCCGGTGCCACCGCGGCCGTGGCCACGGCCGGCGTCGTGGCCGTCGCCGGGTGGGTGCTCCTGCGGCGACCCCCTCCGCCCCGGGCCTTCGCCGCCCTCCTC
>DASZOE010000192.1:0-2994 GCA_035550945.1 Acidimicrobiales bacterium | reverse complement strand
GCCGAGCCAATCGTCGTCGTAAGGGTTGCGCCTAGGTGCTCGACGCCGGCCGGCGCCGGGGGGTGCCCAGTGCCATCAGGGCGCCGCCCGCCACCAGCAGCACTCCGGCTGCGGCCAGCTCCGGAGCCACCCGGGGGCCGGTGAAGGCGAGGCTGTCGACCTGGCGGGCCTGGGCCGGCTGGGCAGCCGGGCGCTCACCCGCCTTGGTGGGGGCCTCGGGGACCACCTTCTTGTCCTTGTCCTTGTCCTTCTTGGCCTTGTCGCACACGCCGCCGGAGGCGGTGGAGTCGTCGTCGGCCACCGAGCACCCCGAGCTCACCGAACCGTCGGTGGCCACCGAGTCACCCGAGGCCACCGAGCCGTCGCTGGCGTGGGCCTCACCGGAGGCGACCGAGGAGTTGTCGGCGTTGGCCTTGCCACTCTTCTCGGCGTGGGCGGGGGCGGCGAAGAGCACCAGCGCCGCCACCAGGCCCATGAGAGCCACCACGACCGATCGCTTGCTGTCGCTGTTCATCGCTTCCTTCTCTCCTCTGGCCGGTCGGACCAATCTCGACGGTGCGGTTGTCATGTGGAGCTGCTGCCCCGGCGGCGGTCGATGGCACCGAGCAGCACCAGCAGCGTGCCGAGGAGCATCGCCACTGCCGAGGCGACCGCCATCTGGCCGATGGCCACGCCGGTGACGGCCAGCTGCCTGGCCCCCCTGGCCACGCTCGGGGCCTCGCCCTCGCCCTTGTGCTCGGGCACGTCCACGTGCTTCTTCTTGGGCTGCTCGTGGACCTTGACGTGGACCTTGGGCTTGCACAGCCCGCCCGAGGCGGTCGAGTGGTTGGTCGCCACCGAGCACCCCGAGGCCACCGAGCCGCCGATGGCCACCGCGTCGCCCGAGGCCACCGAGCCGTCCCGGGCGATGCCCTCGCCGGAGGCCACCGAGTCCTCGTCGGCCTGGGCGGTCCCCGAGCGCAGCCCGGTCAGGGCGTTCTTGCCGCCGCCCTTGCCGCCGCCCTTGCCCTTGCCGTCGTTCTTGTTGCCGTCGTTGTTGCGGTTGGCCCGCGGGGCCCGGTTGGCACGGTTGTCGCCGCCGCCCTGGCGGTTGGCGTTGCCGCCGCCGGTGGTGGCCACGGTGCCGTCGCCGGTGGCGGCCACGGTGCCGTCGCCGGTGGCGTCGCCGCCGCCCGCCCTGGCCGTGCCGTCGCCGTCCGCCACCACGGCGGCCTCGGCCTTGTCGGCGGAGGCCAACTCGACGCCCCCGTCGCTGACGGCGTTGGCGTTGTTGCCCGTGTTCGACGAGTCGGTGCCGCCGGTGCCGGTGGTGCCGGCCAGCGGGCCGATGGTGTCGGGGTTGACGTCGTTGAGGATGTCGCCGGCCAGGTCGGTGACGTCGGTGTTGACGGCGTCGTCGTCCACCTCGGTGCTCACGTCGGCGCTGGACGCCTCGGTGCGCCCGGAGTCGCCGGTGGGACCGGAGTCGCCGGTGCGGGCCACGGGGGAGGACTCTGCGGTGGAGTAGGCGTCGCCGGTGACGCCGTAGTTGGTGGCGCTGGACTGGGCGGTGGCCCGGCCCGAGTCGCCCGAGGTGGCCCTGGGGTCGGCGTCGAAGTCGACGTCGCCGCCGCCGCCGCCGCTGGCCTGGGCCGCCGCCAGGCTGCCCCCGCCCACCGCCACGAAGCGCAGCGTGGTGTCGATGCGGCTGTCGCCGGCGTCCTCGGAGTCCTCGATCTCGATCTCGATGTCGTCGATGTCGATGTCGTCCACCTCGTTCTCGGCCTCGCCGCCCTCGTCGGACTCGACCTCGAGGTCGTCGCCGCCCCGGCCGCCGTCGCCGCCACGACCCACTGCGAAGATGTCGTTGGAGGCGTTGCCGGTGTCACCGGAGGTGGCCACCGACGAGGAGTTGGCGCCCGAGTTGGCGGTGGAGTTGGCCAGGCCCGTGGCCACCGCGTCTCCGCTGTTGCCCGAGCGGCCCGTGTCGCCCGAGCGGGCGTCGCCGCCCTCGGACTCAGAGCCGCCCACCAAGGCGTCGTCCACGCTGACCGGGCTGGCGTCGGCTCGGCCCGTGTCGCCGGTGCGGCCCGTGTCACCCGAGCGGGCGTCGGGGCTCGACACCGCCGAGGACCAGGCGTCGCCGGTGGTGCCGTAGTTGGTGGCGCTGGACTGGGCCACGGTCGCTCCCGAGTCACCCGAGGAGGCCCGGGGAGAGACCTCGAAGTCGGCCTCGCCGCCGGCGCCGCCGTTGGCCCGGCCCGCTGCGATGGAGTCGCCGCCGCGGGCGTTGAAGCGGATGTCGATGCCGATGCGGGTGTCGTCGGCGTCGACGTCGTCATCGCCTTCGATCTCGATCTCGATGTCGTCGATGTCGATGTCGTCGACCTCGTTCTCGGCCTCTCCGCCCTCGTCGGACTCGACCTCGCCGTCGTCGCCGCCCCGGCCGCCGTCGCCGCCGGTGGCCCGCAGGTCCACGTCGTTGCTGGCGTTGCCGGTGTCACCCGACTCCGACACCGACAAGGCGTTGGCCCCGGTGTTGGCCGTGCTGATGGCCGGGCCGGTAGCCACCGCGTCGCCGCTGTTGCCCGAGCGTCCGGTGTCGCCCGAGCGGGCGTCGCCGCCCTCCACGTCCGACCCGAACACCAAAGCGTCGTCCACGCTGACCGGGCTGGCGTCGGCTCGGCCCGTGTCGCCCGTGCGGCCGGTGTCGCCCGAGCGGGCGCTCGGGGTGGACACGGCCTGGGACCAGGCGTCGCCGGTGGTGCCGTAGTTGGTGGCGCTGGACTGCGCCACGGTCGCTCCCGAGTCGCCCGAGGAGGCCCTGGGATCGGCGTCGATGTCGACGTCGCCGCCGTCGCCGCCGCTGAAGTCGCCCGCCGCGATGCTGTCGCCGCCGGTGGCGTTGAAGCGCAGGTCGATGTCGATGCGGTTGTTGCGGGCGTTGATCTCCTCGTCGCCCTCGAGCTCGATCTCGATGTCGTCGATGTCGATGTCGTCGACCTCGTTCTCGGC
>DASZOE010000191.1:0-3669 GCA_035550945.1 Acidimicrobiales bacterium | reverse complement strand
GCCGTGGCCGTCAGCCGGGACTTGCCGACGCCGGCCTCGCCCAGCACGCCGACGACCCCGCCCTCGCCCCCCGCGGCCCGCTCGATGGCCGCTACGAGGACCTCGACCTCGCTCTGGCGCCCCACCAGCACCGGGCAACGGACGTCGCGCATGGCCGGTCCAGTATGGCGGCCGTGGCCGGGCCGGTGGCTCCCGAACCGGTCAGCGGATGAGAGCGGCCTGGGGCGGCAGGTAGGAGACGGCCTGGTTGGCCTGGGGAGCCATGGTCAACACCGCGCCGCCGCTCACCGCCAGCTGGTAGGTGATGAACTGGGCGCTCTGCTGGGAGAGGGGTGATCCTCCGGACAGCGAGAACGGCGCGGCCTCGGGGGTGAAGAACGTTCCCTTCAAGTCCATGGACGCGCCGCCGGTGACCTGGAACTTGTTGGTCGACAGCTCGGACCACAGGGCCAGGGCGGCGAAGGGTCCCTCGAGGGGCGCCGACCACACGGGTGGCGAGTTCCCCGTGATCTCCACGTATCCCCGGGCCTGGTACAGCATCGTGCGGTTCAGGGTGACGGCCGAGCCACCGCTGGTCGTGAGGTTCCCGTTGCGCATGTAGACGAAGGCGGCCGACACGCTCGACGCGTCGATGCAGGGCACGACGACGACCGCCGGCACGCACAGTGAGGGCAGGTCGAGCGGGAGGTTCGCGGTGTTGAACGCCAGTGACCCCGCGGTGACCGAGACGTTCCCGTCGAAGACCACGTTGCCGCCGGTGAAGATCACCGTCGCCCCGCCGTTGAGCAGGAAGTTGGGACAGTCGACCCACCAGTTGCCGGCCGCCAGCACCGTCCCGACCGGGCTGCAGCCGTGGCCGAGGGACCACTGCTGGTAGGTGGGAGACGGCCGGCCCGACGCCTTCACCGCCGTCTTGAGGTTGTCGACGTACGGCGGGACGGACGACGCGTTCGGGCAGTCGCCGACGGCGAGCCCGTGGAAGTCCGGGTACCCGCTCTTGCAGTTGAACCGCCAGTCCACCAGCGAGCGGGTCGAGCGGTTGCCCAGAGAGACCGGCTGCGGCGTGATCCGGCCCGACGTCACGTCGGCGCTGGTGCAGTCATGGTGGACGGGGCCGCCGCACGACGTCGCGCCCGCGGGCATGGCGTGGAGGTTGATCGTGCCCCGCTCCTCACCGGTTTGGGGAAGGACCCTCAGGAACGTGTTCGTGCCCGTGGCGCTGATCGTGGTCTGCGAACCGGTGCACGTCGTGCCGTCCGAGTCGGCCACGAGGGTGCCGGGGTTCTCGGTCGTTCCCAGGGTCAGGCGCGAGCCTCCGCTCACGGTCAGCGCCGGGCAGCCGCGGGGGTCGAGGAACCACAGCGCCGGGGGCAGGTTCGCGGTCGCTCCCAATCCCCGCACGACCGCCGAGGAGCGCGCCTCCCGCGGGCCGATGCCCATCGAGCCGAAGAAGCCGGCGACGGTGCGCTGGACGCTTATCCGCATGCGCTGGCACGGCTCGCCGTCGAGGGCGCCCTTCCCCGAGGTGAACCTCGCCTCGGCCAGCTCACCGGCGGGGACCGGGTAGCGGATCGTGATCGTGTAGTCGCCCGTGTCCCCGGTGGCGGTCACGGACCGGCCCCAGGGGGTCGTGTTGCTGCACGCCGCCGCGTTCCCCAGCGCCGTGCAGTCGAGCGAGTTTCCGCTCGCCGGGAGGCCGGGGGCGTTGGCCCGGACGTACCGCCACGCGTCGGCGCACGCCACCTGGGGATCGGACTCGGTGAGGCCCCGGCCCGCGGCCAGTGCGGCGAGGTCGGCGGTCGACTGGTCCTGGAGTCGGACCGCCCGCAGGTGGCCGAGGTCGACGACGAACGCCGCCATCGTGAGCGACGTCACGACGAACACCAGGTAGAGGGCGACCGCGCCGCGCTCGTCCCCGGCCCTCGACCAGCGCCGCCGCGCCGTGGCCACGTCAGCCCTCGTACTTGGCCGTCGCGCGCGCCGAGAGTCCGACGTTCATCGAGAACACCAGCGCCTGCAGGGTCCCCGTGCTCTGCGTCGACACCTGCACCCGCAGCCCCGAGTCGTGGTCGCCGTCGTGGTAGCACGGCGAGGGCGGGGACTTGGTGGTGTAGCTCGCCTGGCCGGCGCCTCCCACGACGACGGCCGGGCTCTCGGAGACGAGGGCGACGCACACCTGCTCCGCGGGCACGACGCCCAACGACCGCTCGACCACCAGGTCGCGCACGTTGGAGGCCCAGGTCCCGGACACGAACGTCTGGTTCTGGGCGACGGTCGCGCCGTAGCGGGCACCGTCCCGGGTGCCCTGGGTCAGCTGCAGCTTCTGATGGAGGAGGAAGCCGCCGGTGAACAGGCCCAGCGCCACCATCATGAAGAGCGGCATGGTGAGGGCGAGCTCCACGACGCTGCCCCCGCGCTCGTCCGGTGGCGGAGCAGCACGACCCCGCGGCCTTCGGTCCGGGCGAGCCGGGCCGGGCGGGCCGGCGGGACCCGGCCTCGCGGGCGCGAGGATGCGAGCGGTTCGACCCATGGCACCCTCCTCTGGTCTGGCTTTCCTTGAACCAGATGTCGGCGGGCAGGGCCGAGGGCTCAATAGGACAAACGGCTCAATTCGCGCCCTCGGGACGCGGCGGTGGACCGTTCTCGGCGCGATTCCGGCGCCTCTGGGGCCGCAATCGCGCCAAGAACGGACGGACCGGGGCTCGTGCTCAGGCGGCGACGACCGTCGCCAGCAGCTCGTCGAGCATGGACTGGCCGGGGGGCATGATCCGAGGCTCGCCGGCCAGGCTCCGCACCCGGTCGAAGGCGTCGTGGATGGCACCGCCCCGGAGCAGCGGCCCGTGGGCGGAGGCCACCACCCGGGGCTTCAGCCCCTCGACGGTGTCGACGTGGCGGTCGTAGCGCACCGGGTCCAGCCACTGGTGCCATGGCGACACCAGGCTGTTGAACAGCTGGAAGGTCTCGTCGTACAGGTCCTTGGGCAGCTCCTCGACGGCGTGCACCGCGCCGGTGGTGGCGGCCGCGAAGGAGTCCACCGCCCACAGCACGCCGGTGCGCTCGTCGTAGAGGCCACGGGTGGCGGGGCCGTCGAAGATGGGAGGGAGGACCATGCGCAGACGCCGGTCCCCCGCGTCGAAACCCTCGGTCGGCTCCCGCCAGATCATGCGCTCCAGCGGCAGCGCGTACTCCAGCGCCAGGCGCTCGACGGCGAAGAAGTTCGTCACCAGGGTCGCCGCCGGGCAGGCGGCGAGAACCTGGCGGAGGCTGCCGGTGTGGTCGCCGTCGTCGTGGGAGAGGAAGATCCATCGGACGTCCTCCGGGTCGACGAGGGAGAACACCTCCTCGAGCCAGCGCTCCCGGTGGATCGGGGCGCCGGTGTCCACGATGATCGGCTCCTCGCCCCGGATGAGCAGCGAGTTGACCTGCACGAAGGTCCCCTCCTCGGCGGGGGCGAGGTTGGGGATGAGGAACGGCTCGGGTGCGATGCGCACCGGGCTGGTGGTGGGGACTGCGGATTCCATGATCGGCTCCGTTCTGTGGTCGGGTTCGCCCCTGACGATGCGCCTCTACCGGCGATCCCGGTACCGCCCGTTCGGGCAGAACGGGAGGGCCGATACCCCTCATTTGAGGGGTGCCAGAACGGCGGGCGAGGAGTACCGTTACCTCATG